>DAOURU010000021.1 GCA_030627585.1 Bacillota bacterium | reverse complement strand
CGCCTGAAACCATCAGCACGCGCTTACCCGCCAGGGACCAACCCAACTGTTCTTGTAAATAAGGGACGACTTTTCGCTCGAGTGTGTTTTTGAGCCCGCTTCCATCTACAATTGGCGTAATCTGTGCCGCCGCCGCGATCTTTTTTGCTTCTCTAATGATCCAGCGCCGCTTTCCCGCAACCAGATAAAGGTCGATTCCGCCCATCCCAAAGGCGTCTACCTTGCCGTCCAGCTCGCGGATCATCTGAATCGCCCTGTTCATATCCCCGTCTGTGCCGAGGCGCTCGATGACGAATTTCTCCCCTAGAAACTCCGCTTCCACCTTGTGGTCGCGTTTCGAGGAGCCAAGACTGATGCTTACAACACGCTTCATTAACCGTCCCCGCTTTCCCTGAATTTTTCTTTTAAATTTATTGAACCGCAAGGATCAGTTCTCGCAATTCTTCCGGATCCACGTACTTGTCTTCTGTCAGCGGCGTTTCTCCCAAATCGATGCCAACTACTTCTTTGTCCAAGAACGCTGCCCCCCAGTTAATACGCTGGCGCGAGCCGATCAGAATTACGACATCGTAAGTCCGGATCCGGGCGGTCAACTGCATTACCTCATTAAACAGTTCAATCCCCGACTTCTCTTCTACGAAGCGCCAGCGCTCCTCATTGGTCATGATCAGGGAGAAATCAACGCCAAGTTTTTCCAACAACGACACGATCTCTTTTTTATTTTTAACGGGAAAGCCAACCACCGCAAGGCGTGCTCCTCTACGAACAGCACCCAAGCTCTCCAACCTTGAGACAAAACTCCGGTCCACCCCGACACGGTCAGCAACTTCCTGCTGGGAAAGGCCCTGACTACGGAGGGATAGGATCTGGTTGAGGATGCGGCTGACCTTCTCCATGCTGACCAGCTTTTCCCCGATTCGGAAGAAATCATTCAATCCCCCCACCTTCCCCTTCTGTGCACATTATTGTGTACATTTTAACAAAAATACCGGCCAGATGCAAGAAATATTAGTCAAGAGGGAAGGAAATGAAGCGGTTTTAATATTCCAAAGAGAAGCAGTTGCAAAAGCAGGGAGAATTAAAGGGGAGACAAAGATGAAAGGGACATTTCTTTTAAATAGGCAAGCAGGAGAGCGCGGACCTCGTCCGGGGTTCTGGCAGCGTTGATGGCGGCGCGCTTCTGGGCGGCCCCGGGGAGGCCCTTCAGGTACCAGGTAAGGTGCTTCCGCATCTGGGGAAGGGTCTTCTCCCCCTTGAATGAGAGGAACAGGTCCAGGTGGCTGAGGGCAAGCCCGATCCTCTCCGCCGGGGCAGGCGGGGGAAGGAGTTCTCCTGTGGCCAGAAAGTGGACGGTGCGGCGGAAGAGCCAGGGGTTCCCCAGCGCGCCCCGCCCGATCATGACCGCATCGCAGCCTGTCTCTTCCAGCATCCGGAGAGCGTCCTGGGGGGAGAAGATGTCGCCGTTTCCGATCACGGGGATGTGAACAGCCCGCCTGACGAGGCGGATGATCTCCCGGTCGGCCTTTCCTCCATAGAACTGGTCCCTGGTGCGCCCGTGCACGGCGACAGCATCTGCCCCGTTCTCCTCCGCGAGGGCCGCAAGTTCCGGTGCTGTCACCTCCCGGGCATCCCAACCCTTGCGCATCTTCACCGTTACGGGGACAGAGACCGCCTCCCGCACGGCCCGGATAATTGCTGCAGCGCGGGGAAGATCCCGCATCAGGGCGCACCCCTCCCCGTTTTTCACGATCTTCGGCGTAGGGCAGCCCATGTTGAGGTCCACCAGGGCCGCCCCCCGGGAGGCCGCGACCCGCGCCGCCTCTGCCATCTTCCCGGGATCCGAACCGAAAATTTGAACCCCAACGGGCTCCGGCTCCCCCTCTAAATCAAAAAGCCCTGCCGCCTTCCTGTTCCCGTGCAGAATTGCCTCACTGCTTACCATCTCAGTGGACACGAATCCGCATCCTGCCCGGCGGGCCAGGATGCGGTAAGCCTTATCCGTAATTCCGGCCATGGGAGCAGCAAATACCGGATTGGGCAAGGTTAGGGCGCCGATTTTGAGCGAAAAATTTCTCCCGGGAAGATGGCGGAACCTGCCGGTCTCCAAGGTTAAATCACCTCAAAAAATTCGCTAGTCCAAAAGCGAGCGCGAAACTCCACCGGTATCAGAAGCAAAAAGAGGGCTGCCGGCATATCAACGGAAGACCGGGGCAAGCGCGGATAAACTGGATCATTTGTTGCGCTCGTAGATGATCTTCAGGCCCCAGAGGGTGAGGTAGGGATCCACGTAGTCAACGGTCCTGGTCCCTTTGCAGATCAGTTCTGCCAGGCCCCCGGTGGCGACAACCACCGCCTCCCCCCCAAGCTCTTCCTTCATGCGGGAAACGATTTCATCCACCTGGCCGACAAAGCCGTAATAAATGCCGGACTGCATGCTGGCGACGGTGTTCTTCCCGATCACCTGGCGCGGCCGGACGATCTCGATCCGGGGCAGCTTGGCAGCCCGCTCGAAAAGGGCTTCCGTGGAAATGGCGATCCCGGGCGCAATGGCGCCCCCCAGATACTCCCCCTCACGGGAGATGGCACAGAAGGTGGTTGCCGTACCGAAATCAACCACAATCAGGGGGCCTCCGTACCGGTCATATGCTGCAACGGCATTGACAATGCGGTCCGCCCCTACCTCACGGGGGTTTTCGTATCTAATCCGCATCCCCGTTTTCACGCCGGGCCCCACAACAAGAGGCTCTTTTTTAAAGTAGCGCCGGCACATTTCAATCAGAATCGGAGTTAAGGGGGGCACAACGGAGGAAATCACGACAGCCTCAATCTGCTCGAAGGCGAGGCCCCGAAAATCAAATAAATTCTTGACGAGCATCCCCAGGTCATCGGCGGTACGGCGCCGGTCTGTCCCGATGCGCCAGCTCACGATTAACTCCTGTGCCGCAAAAATCCCCAGCACAATGCTTGTATTGCCTACATCAAAGACGAGAATCAAGCCTGCTCCCCTCCCTCGCATCTTCAAGTCTCCCGGCACAACATAACTTCCCCCGAGGCGCAGCGGCGCGTCTCGCCGCCCGCCAGGCGCAAAAGCAAACTTCCATCAAAGTCTAAATCAAGGGCCTCTCCGTAAAACTCTTCTTTCCCCTCTTGCACGCGGACCCGCTTTCCTAAAGTAACCTGGTACTCCAGCCACTTTTCCCGCGCCCCGGCAAAACCGGTGCTGCAGAACAACTCATACTCTTCTTCTAAAAACTCCAAGAGGCGGCGGAGGAGAGGGAGGCGCCTCAGTCTTCGCCCTGCCACCATCCGCAGTGAAACCGCCGCTTCCCGAAGTTCTAAAGGAAAATCATCCTTTACCTGGTTTACATTAATTCCGATGCCTAAAATCAGGTAGTTAAGCTGCTCAGCGGCAGCCTCCAGCTCCGCCAAGATCCCGCACACCTTTTTCCCGTCGCAAACGAGGTCATTCGGCCATTTAATCCCCGGCTTGAAGCCGAGCTCCGCGTGAAGCGCCCGCGCGCAGGCCACTCCGGCAACGAGGGTGATCTGCGGAACTTTTAAAGGAACGAGAGGGGGCCGCAAAATTAAAGAAAACCAGATTCCCAGCTCCGGCGGTGAAAACCAGGCCCGCTTCCAGCGCCCCCGCCCGGCGGTTTGTTCCTCGGCCACAACTACAGTTCCCTCCGGATACCCTTTGCGTGCAAGATCCTGGGCCGCCAGGTTTGTAGAACCAACCTGCCGGAAGTGAAAGAACTCTTTTCCAAAGAGGCGGGTCCGGAGCCCTTTTTGAATTTCCCAGGGGTAAAGGAGGTCGGGAGCGCCTTCAAACAAGTAACCTGCGCGGGGGCTTCCTGTAATTTTGTATCCCAACTCCCGGAGGTTTTTAATCTTCTTCCAAACGGCACTCCTGCTCACGCCCAGGCATGCGCTGATCTCTTCTCCCGAAATGTAACGCCCCTGGTTTTCTTCTAAAATTGCGAGGATTTTTTCCCTTCCCATCTCCCTCAACCTGATTCCCTGAAAGATTTTTTGATTTCCCCAACATCCATGCTGATGTCCAAAGCCGGAGCGGAGTGCGTAATTGCTCCGACCGAAATAAAGTCCACCCCGGTCTCTGCCACCTCCCGGATGCGGCCTGCGGTGATCCCTCCCGAGGCCTCGAGGGGAACCCGCCCGCCCGTCAACGCCACCGCCTTCCGGAGCAAAGGGGGAGGCATATTATCCAGCATAATTAAGTCTGCTCCGGCAGCTAAAGCCTCTTCTAATTGCTCCAAACTTTCCACTTCAATTTCAATTTTTACGATATAAGGAACCGCAGCCCGCGCCTGGCTTATAGCTCTGGTAATCCCCCCGGCGACCTTAATGTGGTTGTCCTTGATCAAGATCCCATCGTAAAGCCCGATCCGGTGGTTATAACCCCCGCCGGTCCGGACGGCGTACTTTTCGAGGGCGCGCAGGCCTGGCGTGGTTTTTCTGGTATCCACAAGACGCGCTCTCGTACCTGCAATCGATTCTACCAGCTGCCGGGTCGCTGTAGCAATCCCGGAAAGACGCTGAAGAAAGTTTAAAGCTGTTCGCTCTCCCGTCAACACCCCCCGTGCCGGCCCCTCCACCCGCGCGATGATGCTTCCGGGTTTGAGAAGGTCTCCTTCAGAAATATGCTCCTCTACTTTAATCCGCGCGTCGAGCATGTGAAAAACACGGGCCGCAACGGGGAGTCCGGCCAGGACACCCGCTCCCTTGCTGTAAATCACGGCTTCTGCCCTGGCCCCGACCGGAACTAAAGAGTTTGTGGTAAGATCTCCGGTTCCGACGTCTTCCGCCAGCGCCCGGCGTACCGATTCCTCAAGTATCCAATTCGGCAGCAAGCTCCTCCCGCCTTTCCTGCTTTAAGTTTGGAAGATCAGATGTTTTGACCAGTATTGATCATCCCTGGCGGGAAAATCCTTCCGGAAATGCCCGCCCCGGCTTTCTGTCCGCAGCAGGGCGGCATGTACCGTAAGCCGGCCGAGGGTTAAAAGGTTCACCGCTTCTACAGCCTCACGGGACGGAACATAAAAGGGAATCCCGGCTTCCAGTTGATCCAGCCCTGCCGCAGCCTCAAC
This sequence comes from Bacillota bacterium, assembly GCA_030627585.1. GTDB lineage: Bacteria > Bacillota > DSM-12270 > Thermacetogeniales > Thermacetogeniaceae > Ch130. Next base: position 4,589 of record DAOURU010000021.1, on the reverse strand, counting down.
CAGCGCCCCGCCGGTGCGGATAATTCCGGCCTTTTCCCACATCAGCGTCCGGACGCGGTCGGTTATTTTTCTCCAAAAGGACTTATCCAGATCAGAGAAGTTTCCCTTGCTTTTTCCGGCGCGAGAGGAAGGAAGGCCCGGTATCTTCCGGCCTGCCTGCTGGAGGTAACGGCCTCCCGTGGCCGCGGCCCTCGCACCGAAAACCAGCCCTTCCAGGAGAGAGTTGCTCGCAAGGCGGTTCGCCCCGTGGACGCCGCTGCAGGCGGCCTCTCCGCAGGCGTATAAACCGGGGATGTTAGTTTCTCCGCTGGTATTTATTTTAATTCCCCCCATAATATAATGAGCGGCAGGAGCAACAGGAATGTAGCCTTGAGCTAAATCAAGCCCGTACTGCCGGCATGTCCGCCAGATATTAGGAAACCGGGCTTTGAATCTATCCCGGTCGAGGTGAGAGAAATCGAGATAGACGTAATCCGCCCCGGTCTTTTCCATTTCCCGGACAATTGCCCTTGAAACGACATCCCGGGGTGCAAGTTCTGCCAGTTCGTGAAACCTGAGCATGAACCGCTCACCCTTGACATTGCGCAAAAAAGCACCCTCCCCACGCACCGCCTCGGAAATTAAAAAGCGCGGCGCGGCGCTAAGAGCAAGGGCTGTAGGATGAAATTGAACAAATTCCATATCTATGAGTTCCGCCCCGGCGCGGTAGGCAGCCGCGATTCCGTCTCCGGTTGCAACAGCAGGATTTGTCGTGTTAAGATAGAGCTGGCCCGCTCCGCCGGTGGCGGCAATCACGGCACTTGCCCGGCACACCAGAAAACCCCCGGTCTGGGTATCCAGAACTAATGCCCCGCCACACCGGCCTGTGCGAGGCTCCCTTAAAAAATCTACCAGAAAATAACCCTCCTTGAGGGTAATTTTCTGATCCTTGCGGCATTCCCGGATGAGGGCGCGCGCTATCTCCTCTCCGGTGGCATCAGTGGCATGAAGAATTCTGCGTCGCCGGTGGGCACCTTCCCACCCCAGCGCCCAGGCATCCCCCTTGCGGTCAAAGCGAACCCCCAGTTCTACGAGCTCCATCACGCGCGCCGGGCCTTCGGTAACGAGAATTTCAACAGCATAAGGGTCGCAAAGCCCGGCACCGGCTTCCAGGGTATCCTCGAGATGAAAAAAGGGGGAGTCTGTTTCCTCAATCGCAGCTGCAATTCCGCCCTGCGCCATTTCAGTGCTGCTATCCTCGGCGTGCTGTTTTGTAAGAACCAGAACCGAGCCGAATTCCCGGGCTTTATAAGCAGCAAAAAGACCGGCGATGCCGCTTCCTATAATCAAAAAATCCGCCTCAAAAGAGGGGAGCCGGTCCAATTCCAGAGCAAAAAGGTGCCGGGGTGTCACGGAGCATCCTCTCCTTATCAAAAATCCCCTCGCGGCGGCCCGTACCTCGCCGCAGAGAGATCTACGAGAGTTCCAACATCCGGGTGAGGGCTTTCCGTGCCCGGTCCCGAATTTCAGGTGCCACCTCAATCCGGGGTGCAAGGTCCTCCAGTACCCGCTTAACTTTTTCTAAAGTGGTCAGTTTCATACTGGGGCAAATCATATGGGAGGCGGCAGGGTAAAAAGACTTATTGGGACAAGCCTTCTGCAGGGGATAAAGCAGCCCCTGCTCCGTTCCGATAATAAAAGAAGAGGCAGGAGCGCTTCCTGCGTATTTGATCATCCCTCCCGTACTCGCAACATGATCCGCAAGCTCAATGACTTCAGGAGGAGACTCGGGGTGGACCACGACCGCAGCTTCAGGGTGGGCAGCACGGGCGGTCTCGATCTCCGCCGCCGTTAAGCAGTCGTGAACATGACAGTAACCATCCCATGGAATCAAGGCACGGCCTGTTTGCCGGGAAACATAATCCCCCAGGTTCCGGTCCGGGACAAAAAGAACCGGGCGCTCTGAAGGCAAGGAAGAAACCACCTTCGGGGCATTGGCTGAAGTGCAACAGACGTCACTTTCCGCTTTGACGGCTGCAGAGGAATTCACGTAGGCGACAACAAGGCAATCCGGTATTTCCTCCTTTTTTGCCCGCACCGCCGGGGCTGAAGCCATGTCGGCGAGAGGGCAGCCCGCCTCTGCTTCAGGAAGCAAGACAATCTTCTCAGGGGACAGGATTTTTGCACTTTCTGCCATAAAATAGACGCCGCAAAAAACAATGACCTCGGCATCGGTGTCTGCGGCCTGCCGGGCTAACTGCAGGGAATCTCCCACAAAATCAGCAACATCCTGGACCTCGGGACGCTGGTAAAAATGGGCCAGAATGACCGCCTTTCGCTTTTCTTTTAATTCCTTAATCTTCCGGCTTAATTCGACAACGTTTGCTGTCTCTTCCCTCATGACGTTTAACTCCTCTCCCCTCACGCGCCGGCTTTTTCATTTCGAGGTGCACGGATCTTTTTCAGATATTTTCTTTTTATCTTACGGGAAACGACAGGCACCGTCAAGCAAGATGAAGGAATTCCTTTCTTTTTCCTTGCCAGGACTGCGAAGAAATGTTAATCTTAACACCACGTTTGCAAAATTGGATATTATAAATATAGGAAAATATCAGAAAACAGGAACTCCCATCTTGAGAAAAGGGGAAAAGTTTATGCAGGGGATTCTGGCCGAACTGCACTGTCACACCCAGTTTTTCACCTGGCAGCTGTTCAGCAGGCGGCGGCTTCAAAATTTTTTAAAGCGCGCCCAGCGCCGCGGCTTAAAATTGCTGGCGGTAACCGAGCACGCCAATATTAAAAGCTACTGGAGAGTTTTCGAGGCCCTTGAAGAAATCAACTGGCGGTGGAAAGGGCTGCGGGTGCTGCCCGGAACAGAAATAACCGTCCGCGAAGACGGAGACCTCCTTGTGCTGGGTTCGCCGGCAGGCCTGCGCGCGCTGAAAAATGCCCCCGGATGCTGGCCCGCAGGGGACAAGCGGCCGCGCCTGGACAGGCTTCTGGATGCAGCCCAAGACCTTGATCTCATGATCATTGGGGCTCACCCCCTGCGGCCGGGACGAAATCTCGCGAAGCTCCCCCACGCTCTTTTGAGAAAATTCGATGCCCTCGAGATCAACGCCCTGGAATTGGAACACATTCACGACGTCTCTAAACTCGCCGCGACACTGGGGCTTCCCCTCGTGGGGGGAAGTGACGCCCATGTCAGCCGGCAGGTGGGAATGGTCGTAAACCAGGTGCCTGCCTGGGTGAAAGGCGTCAAGGACCTCCGCGAAGCGGTCCGCCGCCGCCAGACAAAGGTTGTTATACCCGGCAGAGATCCTTTGCCGGGCTAAAGGTGCGGCTAACCAGGTGCATTTTAATTGCAAAGCCATACAAATCACTGTTAAAATAAGCAAAAAGGGGGGTTTTCTGCCTATTTGAAGGATGCGGTTCATGAATTGAAAGATACTGGGAGGCGGATAATTGCGATGACAGAAAAATGCCTCGATAAAATTTCCGGTGCCTTGCTGGGTACTTTTACAGGCGACGCCCTCGGCATGCCTGTAGAGGGCTGGCCTTTCGAAGCGATTGCCCGGCAATACGGAGAAGTAAGGGAAATGCTGCCCGCCCGGCTGGGCGCAGGAACATACACCGATGATACAGAGATGATGATCGGGATTGCCGAATCATTAGTCCGCTGCCGGGGGTTTAACGGGAATGACCTTGCTCAAACGTTCTGCGAAAACTTCAACCCGCAGCGGGGGTACGGCCCGGGAACGAGGCACGTCCTGCAGCTGATTAAGGAGGGAGTGCCCTGGGAGGAGGCGGCAGAAAGGGTTTTCCCGGGCGGTTCCTACGGAAACGGTGCCCCTATGCGCGTTGCGCCGGTAGCCTGTTTATATGCAGAGCACCCGGAAGAATTGAGAAGGGCGGCCGGAAACACGGCCCGCCTCACACATACCCACCCGCTGGCTACAGAAGGCACGGCGCTCCAGGCATACGCCATTGCACTGGCTTTAACTTCTGACCCTGCGCAGCCATTCGATGCCTTGGGCTTTCTCAACAAACTGAAGGACTTTTTGGCCCCAGATGCCAATGATTACAGAGCAAAAGTGATCGCCATGGAAAAGCTGCTCCAGTCAAAACCATCTCGCCGGGAGATTATCTCTCAATTAGGCAACGATGTGACGGCAAGCAATTCAGTTTGTACCGCTATTTACGCTTTTTTAAGTCATCACCGGAGTTTTGAAGAGGCAGTAGTATACGCCGTCAACCTGGGGGGGGATACCGATACCCTCGGTGCATTGACCGGCGCCATCAGCGGCGCTTACCACGGCAAACAGGGAATTCCTGAAAGGTGGCTGGATACATTGGAAGACGGGCCGAAAGGGAGACGGTACGTGGAAGAACTGGCGGTAAAACTGTGGAAAATTTCCCGCAGTGAAAATGCGTAAAAAGGTGTATCGGACAGATGAAGAGAGCCGCCCGGAGACCCGGTGACGGGGAGAAAAATTAATGGCGGCCCCAAGCTCTTATTTGGGCAGTTCTGCCGGGGAAACAATCCGGTTTTGGGAGTCTACAAAAACAACCCGGGGCTGATAGCTCCGCGCCTCTGCTTCAGGCAACTG
>DAOURU010000294.1 GCA_030627585.1 Bacillota bacterium | reverse complement strand
TCTTTGCAAAAGGTGTTGTAGGGACAAAAATTTTATCTGCACATGGCTTAAGGCCTTGCTGCGCCTGGTGCTGGAAAAAAATGTCGCCAAACTTTGGTTTCAAAAGAAACTTATTAAGGAGGTACGAGCAGCATGGATAACCAAAAGATTACTAACGCTTTAAACCTTTACATTAAGCCTCAAAGCTTCCCCGTAGCAGTAAAAATGTATGTTTCCTTAGATGATCTTCCCGAAAAAATAAAAGTCGCCGGTCGAGACCTGAAAATGCAGCTTACAAACTGTCAAGCCATGGGGATGGCCAGGCTCCAGGGGCGAAGCATCGCCATCACGGCGGATGACGTGACCTGTCCTTTTGGGGCGGTAACCCTGGGCTTTTTACCGCCCAAAGAAGGTTTCCTGGACGGAAGTGTTGCCGCAAAACGCTCTTTTCAAAGCAAGGAGGCAGAGGCGCGTAACGCGCAAGGGTTATGTAGGTTTAAATACCAAAAATACACGGCGGCGGTTTATGCCCCCCTGGAAAGAGCGCTCTTCCAACCCGATGTTATAGTAATATATGGTAATTCAGCACAAATGATGCGGCTTGTCCAGGGCTACCTTTATCAAACAGGAGGCTACTTAAACTCCCAATTGTCAGGCTGTTTTGACTGTGCTGACAGCGTAACCAAAGCGATCATCACCGGCGAACCCCAGGTGGTTTTACCCTCCAACGGAGCCCGGGTTTTTGGCGGCGCCAAGGATTCAGAATTAATATTTTCAATGCCTTACCAGAAAACACAACAAGTTTTAGAAGGTCTGAAACGCACTCACGACAGCGGGTTTTGGAGATATCCCATCCCCAGCTATTTACACTTTAAGGCTAAAATGCCGCCCCACGAAGCCGAACTACTAGGCTACCTTAAAGAATAGATGCTTACCGACAGGAATTTTCGCAAGCCCATAACTGAATGAATTGAGTCAGCACTACAAATCGTTAAATTGTAGCATGCTCGTGATACTTTTCTACTGGTAATCAGAACAGATAACGGCTCGCAATTTATCAGCCGCATCTTCCAAAAAACTTGTGCGGACCTGGGAACAGAACAATAACTTCTTCTACCGTGATATGATGGTAACGAAATCATGTTGGTTCGAATAAGCCGGTTTGGAAGACACCATTATGTAGATATTGTGGAGTATCGTCGTTGGGGAGGAAAAAAGAGATGCCGCATACTTTTAAGCCTGGGGAAATGTGATGACCGGGCCAGGCAACAGGAGATACGCGAAATTATCCGGGACTATCAACCCCTGGAACATGCTAAGCTTGTGCTGGAGGAATTAAATAATGCCTCCGGTCCCTGGCAGGGAAAAGGATATTTCAAGAAAATGCATTTTTTAAGATAACTTAAAATATGGAGGTCGGTGATGGGGAGAGGGAAAGAGTACCGGCAGCGCTTGAAATACCAGGTAGCCTGCGCGCGGTCAAAGACCTTGGAAAATCAGATTGCGGTAGAATTAAAAAGAAACCTCGGCTTCAGTGAGATTGAAGCCAGACTTTTAGCCCACCGGCTGAACCGGTGGCTGCTGGCAAGACCGGAAGTACGTGTGCCCCAACAGATCATAGTTGAAACGATTGCCGGTCGCCACAACTTCGTCCGCAACGGCCGTGGTCCGACCAAGAAAGTGAAGTTGACGGCTTTTGCCGCCGAAGACCTGGACCTGCAGCTGGAACTGGGTCTTGCCGCCATGCAGTTGGGACGGGCCCTGCGGCTTACTGAAGAGGCCTGCGCTCAGGATGCGCTGTTGAGCTCGAAGCAGCTTGGCATCCTGTGTAACCTGACCCCCACCTCCCTGCGCCGGCGGCTGATGGAAGTGCGGGAGCGGGGCATCTGGGTTCCGGTTCAAGGTCTTTCCCGGGAAGCTAGAACCCGAGACAGCTTATATCGCTCCACCTGGGCCTTGAAGATGTACCTGGCAGGCGAGGCACCGGCGGAAATCCGCCAAGCAGCAACCATCTCTAGAGCCCGCTGGCAAGACCTTTGCGTGCGTTTCGGAACGGT
>DAOURU010000170.1 GCA_030627585.1 Bacillota bacterium | reverse complement strand
TTTTGGGAAACAGCTGGCTTCCTGCAATGCCTCCGACAACCAACCCGGCGCCGCCTGCGCCGACGATCCCGACAAACTCTCTCCTCGTCAAACCCCCGCTTTTCTCCCCTGCCATCGTGTGCCCCTCCTTTTAAGTATAATTCCAGTTATCGACCCAAACTCTACCAACCTCTAACCTTAACCCTCATCTTTCACCACCTCTCCTGACATCACGATCCTCGCCTCACCTTCATGTTTCATGTTTCATGCTGGAAGCTCGCTTGTGCATACATAATTCGACATTTCTCGATAAATTCCTTTTTTTAAGCACTAAAATTCACAAAGTTCTCGAAAAAATTTTTTGCCCTCCTGTGCTGTTTCTCCTGACTGCTCCTTTTGAAGCAAAGATCACATCAAGCATAGCTGTGTACCCCCGGCAGCAAATAATTCACCCCGAAAAAGGTGAAGAGGGCCACTGCAAAGCCCAAGATTACCAGCACCGCCGCAGGTTCCCCCCGCCAACCCCGGTTTTTGCGAACGTGCCCAACTGCCTTCTATCCCCAGGCCTGTTCCCGGGCTGCATTCTGGCCGGCAATGCGACCGAAAACAATACAGTCTGCGGTCGCGACACTGCCCAGGCGGCAGGCACCGTGGATGCCGCCCGTCACTTCACCTGCGGCATACAGTCCCGGAATGGCTTCACCATTCAAACCGATCACCTGGGCACTGGTATTGATCCGCACCCCGCCCATGCAGTGGTGCACCTTCGGCCACAGCCTGGCTGCATAAAACGGGGGATGGGTCAACGGTTGGGCGTCCCCGGGGATGGGCTTGCCGAAGTCGCTGTCAACACCCTTTTTGACAAAAGAATTATAGCGTGCGATGGTCTCCTTCAGGGCTCCTGCAGGTATTTCATAGAAACCGGCCAGGTCGTCGATGGTGTCAAACTTCCGGATGCTCTTCTTTTCAAGCCCCCGCTCCAGAAAACCGGGAGGAACTTTTTCTGCTCCCAAAGAATCGCAGAGATTGACCGCCGGGTGTCCGGTCTCGAGAATGGCATCTGCCTTGCGTTTCCTGTCTGTCAACTCATTGACAAAGCGTTTTCCTGTTTCAGGATCGACAATAATGCCCCAGGGACATGCCGCAGGCACAGAGAACTGGGGAACTACTCCAAATCCTTCCTCATCAGGACCGGCCCAGGGGCCCAGCTGGATCCAGCAAAGCTGAACCGGCATGGCGCCAACCCTGAGCGCCTCCAGCAGGGCTTCTCCTGTGGCGCCCGGCTGGTTGGTGCAATCCACTTCCTCATTCAGGCGCGGGTCCTGGATCATCCTCAATTCAAGATCGCGCCCGAACCCTCCTGCAGCCAGCACTACTGCCTTTTTGGCCTTAATAAACTTCGACTGGCCGCTCGATTCCGACGGAAATTTGTAATTATCTAAAATTTCTACTCCCTTGACGCGGCCGCTTTCATCTTGCAGCAGCCTGGCAAATTTTCTCTTCGTCTCAACTGAGACGCCTAATTCTTCTAACTTTTTCAGCTCCGCATTCACAATCCCCGCACCAGAGCCATTCGTGGTCTGGTAGCTTCTCGGTACGGAATGGCCGCCGAACTGCACCAATGCATCGCGATATTCTACACCGAGGTAATCAATCGTCCACTGCACCGCTTCACTGCACTTTTCGGCCACTCGCTTAGCCAATTCCACGTGATTGAGAAAAAGGCCGGCCGCAAGCATATCCTGGAGCATTTTATCCGGGGAGTCGTCAATTCCCAGCTTCCTTTGGAGCGGGGAGCCTGCCAACGCCCATGCCGGGCGCACAAAAATGAGAGCCCGCTTTAAGCGGGCTCATTTTTACCGGGAATTCCGTCGACTTAGGGGCCTCAGGTGGCAGCGGGGGCGTCTGCTTTCTTCAGGTCGAAGGTCAGTTCTTCATCTTGCGCGTCAATGACGACCTCATCCCCGGCCTTGAACTTCCCTTCCAGTATCTTCTCGGAAAGCTGGTCTTCCACCATCCGCTGGATCACCCTGCGCAGCGGGCGCGCTCCGTACATCGGGTCATAACCCTTTTTAACCAGGAGCGCCTTGGCGGCATCGGTAAACTCGAGGAACAAGCCGTAGTCCGCAATCCGCTTCCCGAGGTCGCGGAGCATCAATTCCACAATTTCTTTCATATGGTCTTCGGTCAGGGAGTGGAAGACGATGATTTCGTCAATCCGGTTCAAGAATTCGGGCCTGAAGGTGCGCCGCAGTTCCTCGGTCACCCTCTCCTTCATCGCCTGGTAATTGTCTTCCGCTTCCCTTGCCCCCGGCCTGAAGCCGAGCCGGCCCTCCCGCTTGATGAGCTGGGCGCCGACATTCGAGGTCATGATGATTACGGTGTTCCGGAAGTCGACGGTGCGCCCCTTGGCGTCGGTCAGGCGGCCGTCTTCGATCACCTGAAGCAGCACGTGGAAGACATCGGGATGGGCCTTTTCGATTTCATCGAAAAGCACCACCGAATACGGGCGCCGCCTGACGGCTTCGGTCAACTGCCCGGCCTCTTCGTAGCCCACGTAGCCCGGAGGCGCGCCCAGCAAGCGCGAAACCGTGTGTTTTTCCATGTACTCGGACATGTCAAACCGGATCATCGCCTCCTCAGCGCCGAACAGGGCCTCGGCAGCGCCCGCGCCAGTTCGGTCTTTCCTACCCCGGTGGGCCCCAGGAAGACGAAGGAACCGATGGGGCGCTTGGGGTCCTTAAGCCCGGCGCGGCCGCGCCGGATCGCCCGCGAAACGGCCTTGACGGCTTCATCCTGGCCGACCACGCGCTGGTGCAGGATTTCTTCCATGCGGAGAAGGCGTTCGGACTCCTCTTCCTGCAGTTTGCTCACAGGAACTCCGGTCCAGCTGGAAAGAATCTCGGCGATGTCCTCGTCGGTTACAATCGACTGGTCAAGCTCTTTGCGCTGCGCCCAATTGTTCTTGTTCTCCTCCAGCTCGGCGCGCAGCTGCTGCTCCTGATCCCTAAGGGCGGCAGCCTTCTCAAATTCCTGGCTCACAACAGCCGCCTCTTTTTCCTTTTGCAGCCTTTCAAGTTTTTCCTCTAATTCTTTAACATTTGGCGGCGCGGTATAAGCACGCAGGCGCACCCGCGAAGCGGCCTCATCCATCAGGTCAATCGCCTTGTCCGGCAGGAACCGGTCGGTAATGTACCGGTCCGAGAGCCGGGCTGCCGCTCTCAGGGCGCTGTCGGTGATCTTCACCCGGTGGTGGGCCTCGTACCGGTCGCGCAGGCCGCGCAGGATCTCAATTGTTTCGTCAACTGTAGGCTCCCCGATATTTACCGGCTGAAAACGCCGCTCGAGAGCCGCGTCCTTCTCGATGTGCTTCCGGTACTCATCCAAAGTTGTAGCGCCGATGCACTGAAGCTCCCCGCGCGCGAGGGCCGGCTTCAGAATATTCGCGGCATCGATTGCGCCTTCGGCCGCCCCGGCCCCCACGAGGGTATGAACCTCATCAATAAACAAAATGATGTTCCCGGCGTTCCGGATCTCGTCAATCACTTTTTTAAGCCTTTCTTCAAATTCCCCCCGGTACTTCGTCCCGGCAACAACGGCAGACATATCCAGGGTAACCACCCTTTTGTCCGCCAGCATCTCCGGCACCTTCCCTGCCACAATGCGCTGGGCGAGGCCTTCCGCAACCGCGGTTTTGCCGACCCCCGGCTCCCCGATGAGGCAGGGGTTATTTTTCGTGCGGCGGCTCAAGACCTGAATCACGCGCTCGATTTCCCGATCCCGCCCCACTACCGGGTCAAGTTTTCCCTC
>DAOURU010000102.1 GCA_030627585.1 Bacillota bacterium | reverse complement strand
TGGGTTTCGCTGGGGACGGCTGCTTCTTGACGCCGGAAGGCCGATCTTTTATACTTATTAATGATAACAAGTTGCGGGATGGTGTAGCGGTAGCACAGGTGACTCTGGATCATCTAGCCCAGGTTCGAATCCTGGTCCCGCAGCCAAATTATTAATTATGGCCCTATCGTCTAGCGGTCCAGGACACCACCCTCTCAAGGTGGAGACACGGGTTCGAGTCCCGTTGGGGCTACCAGCAGTATGTCAACACTACCCACGGTAAAATAAACATGGGTAGTTTTTTCATTTACGATTACTTTGTCTGAGAAAAAGGCGCAGGAGAGTTGCTATACCCGGCTCAATACCGGGTTTCGGGGAACAGTTTAATTAAAATGGCCCCGGCAAGAAAACCCCCGACATGAGCCCACCAGGCAACCGGATTTGCAGCTACGCCTGCTGTACTGATACCGTTCAGAAGTTGAACCAGGAACCAAAAAATAAGAAAAAAGACGGCAGGTACTTCAACTATTGTGATAAAGAAAAAAAGAGGAACAAGCGTCAAGATCCGGGCGCGGGGATAGACAAGAAAATACCCTCCTAAAACCCCGGCAATCGCTCCACTTGCTCCAATGATAGGCACTTGGGACCCGGGATTGGCAATGATATGGGCCGCACTGCCAATGAATCCTACCACAAGATAAAAAAGAAGATAGGGAAAATGCCCCAGGCGATCCTCTACGTTGTCTCCAAAAACCCAGAGATAGAGCATATTCCCTATGATATGGAGCCAGTTTCCGTGCAGGAACATGGTTGTAATAAAGGGAATGAGAAGAGGCAAAAGCGGGGCGCCTGCTGCAAGCTGGGCCTCTACCCTTGCAGGGACAACTCCAAAAACGTTGAAAAAGCGGTTGAGCTCCGGCTCGGAGAGGGTAATTTCTTTAAGAAAAATTAGGATATTTAAAACGATTAAAGTTACGTTTATGTAAGGAATACGCCGCGAGCGGGTGCTGTCGCGTAAAGGGATCATAAGTGTCCTCCTCGGGTTTCTTTGGTCAACTTTTATTTTAATACAAAGGTATATGCTTATACTAGAACTATTTGAAATTTAAGGCTGGGCGGCGATAATAAGATTAAAACAAGCATTAAAGGTAATACCTGGCGTCAAGGACAGCATGTTTTATCACAAAGGTTCCCCGGAGCGGCGCCAAGGTGCCTGCTGCTTGGGGAGCAACGGGGTTTATGATAAAATATATGCGCAAAAGTGGGCTTTTGATCATTTATTTGGGGAGTGGTTAATTGATGCCCGAAGAGTACGCGGCGGGAAATTATGACGTTATTGTGATAGGAGCAGGTCACGCCGGTTGTGAAGCAGCACTGGCCGCTGCGAGAATGGGATGTCAAACGCTTTTAATTACTTTGAATTTAGACTATGTTGCGTTAATGCCCTGCAATCCTGCCGTAGGGGGCCCCGGAAAGGCCCATTTGGTGCGTGAGATTGATGCCCTGGGCGGGGAAATGGGGATTAATACCGATAAAACTTTCATCCAGATGCGAATGCTCAATACCGCGAAAGGTCCTGCAGTTCGCGCCCTGCGCGCCCAGGTTGATAAAAAAGCGTATCAGCGCGAAATGCTTAAAACGCTTCTAAATCAACCAAACCTTGATCTGAAGCAGGGGATTACTGAAAAGGTATTGGTTTCAGGAAATCAGGTCGCAGGGGTTGTTACGCAAACGGGCGCCCGGTTTACAGGGCGTGCCGTTGTGTTAACGACAGGAACATATTTAAGAGGAAGGATAATCATCGGTGATGTGACATACCCCGGCGGCCCCAACGGGCAGTTGGCGCCGGGTGAACTTGCCGCCTCACTGGGCGACTTAGGTTTCGAGCTGGTGCGTTTCAAAACAGGAACACCACCCCGTGTAGACAGAAAAAGTGTCGATTTTTCAAAGATGGTTATCCAGCCCGGGGATGATGAGCCCCTGTACCTTTCCTATCTTTCAAAAAAGGAAAAGCGGCCGCAGGCACCCTGCTGGTTGACTCACAGCAATGAGCGGACGCACGCTATCGTGCGCGAAAACCTGCATCGCGCGCCATTATTTTCCGGGATCATCGAGGGAGTTGGGCCGCGTTACTGCCCCTCTTTCGAGGATAAGGTGGTCAGGTTTCCCGAAAGAAGGGGGCACCAGGTTTTTCTTGAGCCTGAAGGATGGGATACCAATGAAATGTACGTGCAGGGGATGAACACAAGCCTTCCGGAAGATGTCCAGTTGGCGGCGTTACGGACGATGCCTGGACTCGAGAATGTTGAGATCATCCGGGTTGGTTATGCCATCGAATATGACTGCCTCGTTCCCGCCCAGTTAGAAATCACGCTTCAAACAAAAAACATTAAAGGCCTTTTTACAGCCGGGCAGCTTAATGGGACCTCGGGATATGAGGAAGCGGCCGCGCAGGGAATTATTGCGGGTATTAACGCCGCACGCTATGTTCAAGAGAAAGATCTTCTAGTTTTGAAGCGTTCCCAGGCCTATATTGGCGTCTTGATCGATGATCTTGTCACGAAAGGGATCAGGGAACCTTACCGCATTTTAACTTCACGCGCCGAATACAGATTGTTGTTGCGCCAGGATAACGCAGACTTGCGCCTTACGGATATCGGGCGGCGGGTTGGCCTTGTTTCGGATGAGCGGGAGCGCGTATTTCTTGAAAAAGTGCGGCTTTTAGAAGAAGAAAGGAGTTGGCTGGAGCAGACCGGTGTGAAACCTGCCCCTGAGGTGCAGGATTATCTGGCGCAGAAAGAGAGCGCCCCCCTTAAAGGGAGGGTTGCGCTGAAAGAACTTCTGAAGCGCCCGGAAATAAGTTACCAGGATTTAATTAAATTAAGTGGAGCGCAAAAAGAAGTACCCTCAGATGTTGCGGAACAACTGGAAATCCAGGTCAAGTTTGCCGGTTATTTAGAGAAGCAGGAGGCCCATGTGGCGCGGTTGGAAAAGCTCGAGCACAAGCGGCTGCCTGAGGATTTCGACTACGCTCAGATGCGGGGCCTTTCCCGTGAGGCGCGGGACAAGTTAAGCCAGGTAAAACCGCGCACGATGGGGCAGGCATCTCGCATCCCCGGTGTAACTCCTGCCGACATTTCTGTGCTGCTTATTCATCTTGAGAAACGGCTCCATTCTTCTCAAAAAGTTTTTGACAAATGAAAAGTATTATCATAAGATAAATGTGAGAAGAGAAGAATTATGCCCTATAATGCTCTTTTTTTCGGGAATAATTGAAAAAGATTCTCAATTACATTTCCGATCATTAAGGATAATAAAGAGAAAAGGAAGTGGAAACTTTAATGGAATGCTGTCGGGAACCCTCTTGCCGGAAGCGGGGGCGGTGGCGTTGGCGCTGGAGGCGCCAAAGCGGCAGCGGGGTAAACGCGGAAGAAGAGCACGGAATCAAGAAAATCATTTTAATCGGCACTCCGAACGTGGGCAAGAGCATGCTTTTCCACAGATTAACAGGAATTTATGCAACAATTTCAAATTACCCGGGTACAACGGTGGAGGTTTTTCGGGGGCGCGGCTCTTTTGAAAATCAGCTTTTTGAAGTTATTGATACACCGGGAATGTATTCCCTTCTTCCGCTAACCGAGGAGGAGCGGGTAACGCGCGCCCTTTTATTAGCCGAACACCCGGAAGTGTTAATTCATGTCATAGATGCCAGGAATTTAGAAAAGATGCTCTCTTTAACCCTTCAATTGCTGGAGGCAGAACTTCCGGTCATCTTGGTAGTCAATATGATGGATGAAGCCGAGACGCTTGGGATTGATATCGATCTTGCCCAACTGGAAAAAGATCTGGGTATTCCCGTTGTTGCTACTGCGGCCAGCAAAGGTTGGGGAATCGAACTCTTGCGCAAAAGGATCGCGGAGTACGTGCGCAAGCACGGTGTTAGGAAGGGGGTAGGTTAATGGTCTGCCGGGTTGCTTTATCTTATGATGAAGCTGTGGAAAACGCGCTTCAGCGCATTATTCCTTGCCTTAAAGGCCGTTACCATCTCTCGAAAAGAGCGGTTGCCCTTTTACTTTTACAGGGGGATCCCGAGATCACCTGTTTGGCAGAAAAACAGGAAGAGAGTCCTGAAGAGCTGAAAAAAATTGTTGCAGAGACGCAGGCGCGTTACGAACGCCCCTTGAGTTACCAGGTTGCCTTAACACGCCAAAAGTGGGCGGAAGAAGTGGCGGGGCGCTCTTTTCATATTATTTCAAAAAAGCAGCAAAAACAGCAGGAATGGCTAAACCGGTTGTTAATCACCCCGTGGACAGGGATTCCTATTTTGCTTCTTGTGCTCTATTTCGGACTTTATAAATTCGTCGGCCAGTTTGGCGCCGGTACCCTCGTTGGGTTTCTGGAAGAAACCGTTTTTGAGCAGCACATTAATCCTTGGGTAAATGGTTTTATGGCTTACATCCCCTGGCCTGCCTTGCGTTCCTTGCTGGCCCTGGACTACGGAATTATCACACTCGGGGTCCGTTACGCCATTGCGTTAATCCTGCCCATTGTATCTACCTTCTTTCTTCTTTTCGCGCTCATTGAGGATAGCGGTTATCTGCCGCGGCTTGCCTTGCTGGCAGATCGCATTTTTAAACCGCTTGGCCTGAGTGGGCGCGCGGTTATTCCGCTTGTTTTAGGGTTTGGCTGCGATACGATGGGTACCATTGTCACGCGGACTTTAGAGACGGTCCGGGAGCGGGTAATTTCTACCCTTTTACTGGCGCTGGCAGTTCCCTGCTCGGCTCAGCTTGGAGTGATTTTAGCAATTTTGGCCGGGCACCCGAGGGGATTGCTGCTGTGGACTGCTTTCGTTTTGCTTGCTTTCCTGCTGACAGGTTATCTGGCGGCGAAGATTTTGCCGGGCGAGGAGCCCAGTTTTTGTATCGAACTTCCCCCTTTACGTCTGCCTCAATTAACGAATGTTTTGGTAAAAACCTGGACGCGTTTGCAGTGGTATTTTCTTGAGGTTTTGCCGGTATTCATTCTCGCAAGTGTCCTGATCTGGCTTGGGAATCTTACAGGCTTATTTCCGCTTTTAATTCGCTGCTTAAGTGTGCCTGTACATTGGCTTGGGCTTCCGGCCGAAGCGGCCCAAATTTTTTTATTCGGCTTTTTCCGGAGAGATTACGGGGCGGCCGGTCTCTACGATATTTCTCAGGCAGGTTTGCTAAGTGGTGTTCAGTTGGTGACGGCAGCCGTAAC
>DAOURU010000333.1 GCA_030627585.1 Bacillota bacterium | reverse complement strand
GGCATTTTCGTTTGCCAAAAGATGTTTCCCCCTCGTTAATTGCACAAATTAGGGAGGAAATAAGTCAGGCAGGTGCTGCGGGAGTAGAGTTGAGGGGGGATCTTAGCCCCTTCTTACTTACAGGGAGTCCGCTCTATCCTTTCGACCAGGCTGTTGGACGTTTTGATCCGCAAACCATCATTTTTGCCAAAGCCCCGGCGGCGTTCAAGGAATTGCAGGGAAAAAGTCTGGCCGGGGCGGCTTCAGAACAGGGCATTCCGGTAGAAAACTTGGCAGAACAACTGCGGGGAAGAAATCTTCAGGTTGAAATAAATGAAACAAGCGGCGAAAGAGCTCTTGCCTCTCTTTCCTTCTTTTGCTGGCAGGCGGTTTACGCAAACCGGGGCGGAAACGGCGATTCCGGCGCAGGGTCTCGCTCGTATCTGGATCTTCTCAAGGAAGAAAAGTGCCCCTTAGGCGCCTTTGCCTCTGAAGAGAAAGTTCGCAGGCTGGCCTTTTTGCCCGCCCGGTTTTTTGGGCTCAAGGGGCGGGGAAAGATCGCGCCGGATTATTTTGCAGATATCCTGGTTGTGAAAAAGGGCGGGGAAGGAGATAATTTTCTGGAATACGTGTTTGTGAACGGCAAGCCGGCTCTGAAAAACGGGTACCTGACGAAAGTTAAGGCAGGCCAGGCCGTTTCCTGAGATTAACCGGAAAACCTGAGGCAGCCCGCCTGACAACATGATCAACTCCGGGTGCATTTTTATGGTAAAATAAAATTGGAAAAAAGGGGGAGGTCTTATTTTTCCCCAAACAGATGGATTGGTTTCGGAGTTAAAAGAACTTAATAAATTTTTGCAGGCGCGGAAGCAGGGATGGGGTGCCTATGAGGTCCGGCGGCGTGAAGCCCGGAAAAAAGGAACCTTTTTCCCTCTCCGCCGCCTCGGCAGGGAGGAAATCCAGAAATTTTTTAAGGGTTCCTCTTTGGTTGGAGTCGATGGCTCCGTGGGCACCTATGGAGCGAGTTTTCCGTATACGGTGACCTTTTTCCGCGCTCTTGCCCGTTCCACCAGGGCGGATAATACAGGCGAAGGAAGAATCTGGACGCACCAGCTTTTTTCTCCCCTCCTGCCGGGACACCAGGCAAAAGTGGAGGAAAAGCTAAAAGCAGGGCTTGATCCCGAGGAAGCTGTGGCGCGCCTCCGCTGGGAAACGCTGGCCGTCCTCGAGGCGGAAGCAGGCAAGCAGGCCGTTGAAAGGGAGTGCCCGCGCCTCCTTTTATGGGACGGCGGTTTTGCTCGTTTAGAGACCCACGCCTCCTTACTTTGGAAGAGCTTAAAGACCCGGGCGCTGCGCCAGGGCACGGTGATCCTGGGGATTACCGAGGAAATTGCAACCAGTTCTTTGGTTCAGGTGTTGGGAAACCCGGAAGAGCTTGAGGAAAAAGGGATGATTGCGGACCGGGAAATTTTATACGGTTTGCTGAGGCCCGGCGAAGCTTTTCAGCGGGAGGAAGATGATAAGAAAAAGGGTCGGGTTTACGTCCGTTTCGCCCGACACCCGCAGATTATTGCGGTTGACTATTTGTCCTCTCTTTGTTCGGACAAATAG
>DAOURU010000314.1 GCA_030627585.1 Bacillota bacterium | reverse complement strand
TGTTGTTCCCTCTCCTTTAGTCTCGGTAATTACAAATGTTACGTTTGATCACATGGATTATTTGGGAACAACCATTAAAGAAATTGCGGAAGTGAAAGCGGGGATCATTAAGAAAAAGGGGTATGTTGTAACTGCTGCGAGGGAACCTGAGGCCTTAAAGGCAATCAAAGCCAGGTGTGAGGCCGAGGGCGCCTCCCTCCTGCGGGTAGGGGCGGATCTCACCTGGGATATCAAGGAAGCCGCCCCCAGGGGAACCTCTTTTAGTTTATACAGCCCCTGGGGGGCCTATCCCGATTTATTTATTCCGCTGGCGGGAAAATACCAGGTTATTAACGCCGCGACGGCTTTAGGAGTCGTTGAAATTTTGCGCCATGTCTACGGGCTGGAGATCGCTCCGGAACAGATACGCGCCGGCTTCGCTCAGGTTTACTGGCCTGCGCGTTTGGAATTGCTGACGCTCAGCCCGCCGGTGCTTGTAGATGTTACCCACAATCACGACGGCGCCCGCGTCCTGAGGGCAGCTCTGCAGGAGATTTACGACTACCGCAGGCTTGTTCTTGTTTTGGGGATGCTGGGAGATAAAGAACGCGCGAAGGTTGTCAAGGAACTGGCCCCCCTCGCCTCAACAGCAATCATTACAAAACCGAACAGTCCCCGCGCCGGTAATTGGGAAAAGTTAGCAGAAGAGGCGCGCATGTTTGTGCCGCGGGTGCGGGTGATAGAAAACATTCCCGGGGCGGTGGAGGCTGCTCTTGACGAAGCTGCCCCGGAGGATCTCGTATGCATCACGGGGTCTTTTTATATGGTTGCCGAGGCAAGAGCCTTTTTGTTCAGCCAGTTCCGTCTTTCGGTTGCCAGTCCGGATTGATTAAGAAGATAAATAATTTTCTGCAGGACGGCTTACAAGCCGGGGAAGGAGGGAGAGGCCTTGAAAGCCTTCAAAATACCTGAGGCAACCGTGATGCGTCTTTCGGTATACTCGCGTTTTCTGGAGCAAGCTGACCGCCATGGGATTATTATCGTATCTTCCGGAGATATTGCCGAGGGGGTCGGGGTTAGTCCCGCCCAGGTGCGCAAGGACCTCGCTTACTTCGGTGAATTTGGCACGCGAGGCGTAGGTTATAACGTAAGCAGCCTTTACCAGCAGATCAGGCGGATTTTGGGCTTAAACCGGGAATGGCTGGTGGTTCTGGTGGGGGCAGGGAAGCTTGGTTCTGCTCTTGCCCGCTACCAGGGCTTTTTGAGTCGGGGCTTCCGAATCATCGGAGTTTTTGATAACGACCCCAAGCAGTTTGGGCGCAAGCTGAACGGAACCACGATAATGCCGATCTCTCAGCTGGATGAGGTGGTCCAGAGGGAGGGTGTAGAAATCGGAATTATTACGGTACCCGCCGGGGCGGCCCAGGAAGTAGCCGATCGTCTGGCAGCTGCCGGGATTAAAGCAATCCTCAATTTTTCTCCCCGGGTGTTAAATGTTCCAAGCCGGATTGTTGTTCGAAGTGTAGACTTTTCGGTTAACCTGGAAGTGTTGACATTCAATTTAGGGCTGAACACCAATAAAGGCTTGTAATTTTTATGGAAAGATTTGTGAGTTTATGAACGTTCCGCCAGGGATTCCGGAATTCTTGTCAGTTTAGGTCGGAAGTGCTAGACTTGAATCAAGAATAAGAAAAGGAGCAGGATTCGATGTGAAGAGATATGGAAACTATCGAAGCCCTTGGCTGCTTGTCATTTTATTGATTCTG
>DAOURU010000190.1 GCA_030627585.1 Bacillota bacterium | reverse complement strand
TTTAAGTTCCGGCTCTTGCGCAAGAAACCCGATCAGAAGCTGCAGGTCGGCTGCCGCCTCATCAAGTTTCCCGTGCTCCTCGGCAACATGAAATAACGCATCTGCATAACGGCGCGCGATCGCGTGCTGAATCAATGCACTTCCCCTACCTCATTGAGAAACTGTTCCACCAACCTCGTATGGTCCTCCTTGGTTACCGTCCGCGCAAGAATTTTCTCCGCAGCCATCACGGCAAGGGTTGCCACCTCCTGGCGCAGGGCCCTGAGAGCTTCGTCCCGCTCCTGCTGAATTTCGGCGCGCGCCTTTTCCAGCAGCGTCGCCGCCTCGTCGCGGCCTGCTTCTAAAAGGTTCAGGCGCGCCTCTTCACCAGCTTTGGTGGCGCGCGCAACAATCTCCTGTGCCTCCTGTTCGGCCCCCGCCAGTTTTTCACGGTATTCATTCAATAAAGCTGCCGCCTCTGTCCGGGCCTCTTCCGCCTCCGAAATATTGCGTGCAATTTCGTCCCGGCGGCTGTCCATGAACCGGAGTACAGGTTTATAAAAGAGACGATACAGAATGGCAAGGATCACCAAAAAATTGATGATCGCCCATATGAGATCAAACATGTTAAGTTCCACGTCGCAGTCCCTCCGTCATATGGGTCATCAATACCCGAGGGGCGTTTACCGGGGCCCTGTCCAGTCGCGCCCCCGGGTATCTTTTTGATCCAATTTAACCCATTTTTCCGAGCAGCATAAACGCAATCAACAAACCGTAAATGGTCAAGGCTTCCATAAAAGCCATTGCAATAATGAGTGTTGTCCGCAGCTCCCCGGCTACTTCCGGTTGGCGGGCAATCCCCTCCATAGCTTTCCCTGCCACGGTACCTTGCGCCAGGGCAGGGCCGACTGTTGCGATCCCCATAACGAGTGCTGCGGCTAAAGCGATAATGGCGGAAGTCACAGTTTTCACCCTCCTTTCTCTCCTGCTACTGCTTAAAATCATCATAAAAAATCAACTCTTGCCCCCTTCCTCTTCCTGTTAATTACGCGGGACTCCTATTAATACCGCAAGGCGGCGGGCTTGAGTTCAAGATCGTCTTTTTTTTCAATAAGGAAATTGAAAATTTTTGCTTTCCTGCCCGCGGCTAGTGGCCCTCGGCGGTGGCTGTGGCAATGTAGATTGCTGTCAGGGTGGTGAAAACAAGAGCCTGAATAAATCCGAAGAGAATGGCCATCAGCTGCATAGGAATCGGCGAAAAATAGGGAGCAAGACTGAACAAAACAGCTATTACAGTTTCCTCACCAAAAATATTACCATAAAGACGGAGTGAAAGCGACAATGGCTTGACAAATTCCTCAATCAGCGTCATGGGAAGAAAAATGGGAATTGGTTCGATAAAGTGTTTTAAATATTTCAAGCCTCTTTCCCGGACGCCGGCTATTTGCGTCGCAAAAAATGCCACAATTGCAAGCCCTGCCGTTACACTCAAGGTGCTGGTAGGAGGCCTGAAACCCTTCACATGACCCGCTCCGGGCAGGATTCCCGACCAGTTGGAAAAGAGAATAAAGAGGAAAAAAGTTGCCAGCAAGGGAAAATAACGGCGTGCTTTTTCTGGGCCCAAAATACCCCCGAAAAAGTTGAGCAATCCTTCAACGGTAAACTCGACCAGGTTCTGAAGCCGGCCGGGCACCTTGTTCAAACGCCTGGTGACAATGATCGAAACAATCAAAAAAACCCCCATAATTGCCCACATCGTCGTGACATAACTTGTGACAGGCAAACCAAAGATATGGAAGAGAATATCGCTCCCGTGACCTCCGTGCATTTTTGGACCCCTTTCTTATCTTTTTCTCTTTTTCACGCCAGATTCCCTTTTTTCTTCACACCAGACCCTGCAGCGGAAAATTAAACCGAGTACAGGCTCGATGTGCGGTTGCAGAATTCGTTCACTTGCTGCAAGCCCTTTGCAAGCATCCCTCTCCCTCTTGCAGAGGAGGAAGCAGCGACCGCACGGCCGCCTTCTATTCTTTAGAATTCGAACCTGCCTCTCCTTTTTCCCCGGTTTCCCCTTTTGCCGGTGTCTTGCCGGCTGCTCTCTTCTTCTTGGCTTTCCATGCCTGCTGCCGGCTCTTCCGGTACTGCTGAACGAGAGTAACATTTTTCATTACCGTCAGCCCTACCGCAGTGCCTACGAGCATCCACATGTTCCGATACACCACAAAGAGCGCAGCAATATTGATAAAATAACGGGCAATGTAGCAATTGACTACAGCCAGCATCTCCTTCTGCGGGGGCTGGCCTTCGTTTTTTTTAATCACCCAGTGCAGGTAATAATAATTCAAAACACTGATCCCTGTCCCCCATAATAAACCGCTTAACAAAGATTTCAGGAGCACCGCGGTCCATCACTCCTTGCCCCCTTCTCGGAGTGATTCGTTAATAAGCCGGAATACGCCGCGGAAACCTGCCGCAACCCCAAAAAGGGCAAAAATTATTGTAAACCAGGAATCTTTTTGGTGAAGCAACCACTGATCAAGATAGTGTCCTGCCAAATAACCCAGATAGACAGAAACCACCATCGTAATCCCGATATTAGTCATTAGCCCCAGTGCACGCCAGACCGGGGCGCCTTTTTTCTTGACCAACTCTGAACCACCTTTTTTTGCGAAACAAGGATCATCATACCATTCGCTTTAAATTATTAAATTCCTGCCCTGCTTCTTCTTTTAATAAAAATTCTAACTCAAAAAGAGGCAGGAGTAAAGTCAGCGGGCGCCGGAGCAAGATGAAAATAAGATAAAACGGCCTGGATGATGCGCTGTGCCGCCCTTCCGTCCCCGTAGGGATTGACAGCATTTGCCATTCTCCTGTAGGCATTTTCATCGTCGAGGAGCCGGGCCGCTTCCTCCTCTACCCGCGTGCGGTCCGTTCCCACAAGCCTTGCAGTTCCCGCAACAACCGCCTCGGGCCGTTCCGTAACATCCCGCAAGACCAGAACCGGTTTTCCCAGCGCCGGCGCCTCCTCTTGAATCCCGCCGGAGTCGGTCAGGACAAGGAAGGCTCTTTTCATCACGTGAATAAAAGGGAGATAATCCAGGGGTTCCGTAAGGTAAATCCTCTCTTTCCCCGTTAGTACCCGGTTGACTTCCCGGCGCACCGCCGGGTTTTTATGAACGGGGAAGATCACGCCTAAATCCGGGTAACGGCAAAGAAGTTCCCGCAACGCCAGGTAAACCTCACGCAAGGGTTCTCCCAGGTTTTCCCGGCGGTGGGTGGTCAAAAGAATAACGCGCCTGTTTTCCTCGAAAGGGCGCGCCAGTTCCGGCGCCAGCCGGTAAGGTTGGGCGAGGGCGAGGTAAAGCGCATCGATGACCGGGTTGCCGGTTACGAAAATGCTCTGCTCGGAGATTCCCTCCTGGAGCAAAAAGGTCCGCGCCGTTTGAGTAGGCGCAAAGTGAAGGTCTGCCAGGTGAGAGGTCAGCACCCGGTTTATCTCCTCGGGAAAAGGAGCATATTTCTTGCCCGTCCT
>DAOURU010000037.1 GCA_030627585.1 Bacillota bacterium | reverse complement strand
TCCGGACAGGCATTGGGCTGGGCGTGAAAACGGCGGTTCAAGGGGTCTTCAAATTCATGAGCGCAAACCGGACACATGGGGAAATCCCGCATCGTAGTTTTAATCCTGTCGTAAGGGATATCAACAATAATGGTGTAACGGGGGCCGCAGTTCGTGCAGTTTGTAAAGGGATAGCGGTGGCGCCGGTCCCGGGGGTCCATGATCTCCCGGTAGCAATCGGCGCAGGTGCTCACATCGGGGGAGATGATCACATCTTTCCGCTCGCTCGCCATACTGTGCTGAATAAAAAAGCAGTCGAAACCCCGGACCTCGCGGGGCGTCTGATAATGGTTGACGATAATGGCGAGTTTCGGAGGATTTGCTAAAATCGCCCGGTAAAAGGCTGCAATTTGCTCCTCCCCGGCCTCGGCCCAGATCGTGACACCCTCGGAGGAATTAAGCACCCATCCCTTAATTCCGTATTCGTGGGCCAAACGGTAAACAAAGGGGCGAAAGCCGACACCCTGGACAACCCCTTCTATTTTAATTTCCCAGGCGACAATCTCCATAGCACCCTCTCCCATATCTGCTTGAACAGGGAACCTGACGAAGATAGAGAACCTAACAACCCAATCTTAACATAACGGGACAGGAGTGTAAATCCCTTCGCTTTTCAGCAGGGAAAACCCTTGACTCGACCGTTACCCTTGTGGTATAAAGAAACAAATTGGAAAATTGAATAGGGATGAGCCGAGATGAGAAGAGGGTATCCTGAGGTGAGCTGAGCAAAGTCGAGGTGCTGTGGGAATCGCAACCAGGCTTTGTAGGCCTGGTTATGTTTTTATCTAGGGAGAGGAGGTGCCCGCCTGGCCGCCGGTTCCATTACCGGGGCCGGGCCTTGTGCAGATGGCAAAGAGCATGCCCGAATACGCCTTAATGAATTTCGATGAGGTCTTCCGGATTCAGTTTCCGGCCCTCCAGGGCCTGCTGCGGCGCCTTTACAACCGCAGCCAGTTCTACCGCGACAAGCTGGACGCAGCAGGGATCAAGCCGGAGGACGTCCGGACAGCGGAGGACTTCGCCCACTTTCCCTTCACCATCAAGGAGGAGCTGCGGGCCTACCCCCTCGAGTACATGCAGGCGGCGGAGGAAGAAGAGATCGTTCGCATTCACGCATCGTCCGGGACCACCGGGAAACCAATCATCATCCCCTATACCAGGAGCGACGTGGACGCCTTTGCCGAAATGATGGCGCGCTGCCTGCGCTACGCCGGGGTGACGAACCGCGACCGCGTCCAGATCACCCCCGGTTACGGTCTCTGGACGGCGGGAATCGGGTTCCAGGCAGGAACGGAAAGGATCGGGGCGATGGCCATTCCCATGGGGCCGGGTAACACCGAAAAGCAACTGGAGATGATGCTTGACCTCAAGGCCACAGTCTTCATCGCCACCGCCTCCTACGGGCTGCTGCTGGCCGAGGAGATCGCCCGGCGCGGCCTGCAGGACCGCGTTGCCCTGCGCCTCGGGGTCTTCGGCTCCGAGCGGTGGGGGGAAAAGATGCGGCAGCGCATCTCCTCCCTGCTGGATATCGATACCTTCGATATCTACGGCCTCACCGAGATCTACGGCCCCGGCATCGGAATCGACTGCCTGCGCCACTGCGGCATCCACTACTGGAGCGACTACCTGTACTTCGAGATCATCGACCCGGACACCGGAGAGGTGCTGCCGGTGGGGGAAAAGGGCGAACTGGTCATCACCACCCTCACCAAGGAGGGAATGCCCCTGCTCCGCTACCGCACCCGGGACATCACCCGCCTCCTCCCGGATGCCTGCCCCTGCGGCAGCCCCTATCCCATGATCGACCGGATCCTGGGGCGCAGCGACGAGTCCTTCAAGGTGAAGGGCGTGCTGGTCTTCCCGGGGCAGATCGATGCCGCCCTGAAGCTTACGCCGGGCGCCAGCAGCGAGTACCAGGTGATCCTTACCAGGAAGGACGGGAAGGACCGGATCCTGATCCGGGTTGAGGGGGAGCCGGGGGCCGACCCCGGCCAGGTCGCCGCAGCCTGCCGGCAGAGCATCAAGCGAATCATCGGGATCCAGGCCGAGGTGAAAGTCGTCCCGCACGGCAGTCTCCCCCGCAGCGAAAGGAAAACCAAACGGATCTTCGATCAGCGGAACGTGTGAGAGAACGACCCGGGCGCCAGGCCCGGGTTTTTGTTTGGGGCGGTTGGTCCCCGGCGGCGCGCCCACATTCCGGCGGCCAAAAGAGGATTCTCCGCCCACACCGGCGAATTGCATAAGGATGGAATTACTGAAGATGCTTGAAGGGGGAAGACGGGAAATTGCAGCAGAAGATGATTTTGTCCGGGAACGAGGGTGTTGCCCGGGGTGCCTGGGAGGCCGGGGTCGGCTTGGGGATCGGGTATCCGGGCACACCGAGCACCGAGATCGTGGAGACCCTGGCGAAGCTGGAAGGCCCCCTGGTCGCCTGGGCAGTCAACGAGAAGGTCGCCCTGGAGCAGGCCTACGGGGCGTGCGTCACGGGGATGCGCGGCCTGGTGACCATGAAGCACGTCGGCCTCAACGTGGCGGCCGACCCCCTGTTCACCATCGCCTACATGGGCGTCAACGGGGGGCTGGTTATCGCCGTGGCCGATGACCCGAGCATGCACAGTTCCCAGAACGAGCAGGACAACAGGTGGTATGCCCTGCATGCGAAGGTTCCGATGCTGGAGCCGGTGAGCAGCCAGGAGTGTCGTGACTATACAAGGCTGGCCTTCGAGCTGAGCGAGCGCCACGACGTTCCCTTTCTTTTGCGTCTGGTGACGCGGGTGAGTCACTCCCGCGGCCTGGTGGAGATTGACACAGCGGCCGGGTACCGCCGGACGAGCCGCCGCTATGAGCGCAATGTGCCGAAGTTCGTGGTCCTGCCCGCCCATGCCCGGGCGCGGCGCCTGGTGCTGGAGAAAAACCTGGCCAACCTGCTCTCCGACCCGGAGGCCCGGGGGGTGAATAAGATGGAAATCACCAGCAGCGAGGTGGGCATCATCACCTCCGGCGCCTCTTACAACTACGTCAAGGAAGCTTTTGGACACAGGTATTCCGTCCTCAAGATGGGGCTCGTCTACCCGCTGGACGGTGAGATCATCCGGGAGTTCGCCGGCCGGGTGCAGCGGGTGTTCGTGGTAGAGGAACTCGACCCCTACCTGGAAACCCATGTGCGGGCGCTGGGGGTTACCTGCGAGGGGAAGAAGTACATCTCCCCTTTCTTCGAGCTGAACCCGCAGGCGGTTGCCACCTCTCTTGTATCGGCCGGTCTGGAGCCCCTGGAACGGCCGGATCCGGCGGCCGTGGAACCGGTGGCCGGTATTCCCGCCCGTCCGCCCATCCTCTGCGCCGGGTGCCCGCACCGGGCCTTCTTCTACCTGGCCCGGCGGGAAAAGGTGATGGTGGTGGGCGATATCGGGTGCTATACCCTGGGTGCCATGCCGCCGCTTGATGGGATCGATGTTTCCGCCTGCATGGGGGGTGGATTTTCCATCGCTCTGGGGATCAGCACCAACCTCCCGGAGGGGGAGAAGGTCTTCGGAGTGCTGGGTGATTCCACCTTCTACCACTCGGGGATAACCGGGGCGGTGGACGCGGTTTTCAACAGGCGCCCCATCGTCCCCGTGGTGCTTGACAACAGAAGCACGGCCATGACCGGTCACCAGGAAAACCCCGGGACCGGGCGGACGCTGGACGGAGAGCCGACGGTAATGCAGGACCCGGAGCGCATATTCCGGGCGGTGGGCTTCGACCGGGTGCTGGTGGCCGGCGCCTACGACCTGGAGGGGATCAGGAACGCCATCCGGGAGGCGAAGGCCGCCCGTGACCGGGTAGCCATCATCGTCAAGGCGCCCTGCCGTCTCCTCAAGGATGCACGCCGCGGCCCCGCCCGGGAGATCGTAACGCATGACTGCACGAAGTGCAAGAACTGCCTCCGGCTGGGGTGCCCGGCCCTGTCCCTGAAAGAGGGTGGGTACGTGGCCATCGACACTCATGCCTGCGCCGGGTGCGGGCTCTGCGAGCAGGTCTGCCGGCACCGGGCGGTGCGGGTGAAAGAGAAAGGAGGGACGGCGTGATGGCACCAACGAAGCGGGTGATGTTTGCCGGGGTCGGCGGCCAGGGGATTCTTCTCGCCTCCCGGGTTTTGGCGGAAGGCCTGATCCGGGCAGGGGTGGATGTCAAGAGCACCGAAGTGCACGGGATGGCCCAGCGCGGCGGGAGCGTGGTCACCCAGGTTTGCTTCGGGGAACGGGTTTACTCCCCCCTGGTGGGACCTGGGGCGATCGATATCCTGGTGAGCCTGGAGAAGCTGGAGGCCCTGCGCTACGTACACTTCCTGAAGAGAAACGGTACCCTCCTGGTGAACAGGAGGGAGATCCCTTCACTCCCCGTCCTCACAGGGGCGGTTACCTACCCGCGGGACATCGAGGAGCGCCTTGCCTCCTTTCCGGTCTCCCTTTGTGTTATCGATGCCGACCGGGAGGCGGAAAGGCTGGGGAACCCCCGGGTGATGAACGTCGTCTTGCTGGGGGCGCTGGTGCGACTGGCCGGGCTCGCCGGCCTCGTTGACTGGAAGGAGGTTGTGGCGGAAGCGGTGCGACCGCAGTACCGGGAGGTGAACCTGCGCGCCCTGGATGCGGGGATGCACCTTGTGTAGTGATGGGGCGGGCCAGGGAAGTAGGCCGTCCCAACCCAAAGGCGCCGGGAGAGTCCTGGATAAGCAAGCCGCCCCCACGGTATAATACGGCATGCAGCAGGCAATCAACCTCTCCAACCTCCCCTTCGTCTCCAGGTGGCCGGCCCTGATGCCGGACTGCCACGAGGGGTTATCAGTGATCACCATGCTCTGCCGAACAGCGAAGATTGGCGAAATCGTCAACCAGATGGTTCACTGGAATGAGGACAACTCCAAAATCTCCCCGCCCTCAAAGTTCCCCTCCCTCCGAAGGTTATTGTTCAAAACTCATAACCCCGGATAGAGCGCGTAGTGAAAATCACCCCTACGCGCCCCTTTATTTTCAAGACCACTGTTCAAGTTGGGTTTCAATCAAATATTGCCGTTACCTAATACTAAATTCCTCGGCATACACAACTCTCCTGTTTAAAAACGCTATTTTCAGAAATAAACCCTATTTAGTTTGGACATAATACCAAAAGAACTTGAGCTATTACTTGAGCTATTAATTAAATTTTTCCGGCTAGAAGGCAAAATAACCTATAAAAACCGGTTCTGGGCCCGTATTCGAAAGGAGGAGGAACCGTTGCAATGGCCATAACAGATTTATTAATTTTCTTTCTTGCAATTTTAGTGGTAGGAGGCTTGACCTGGATGTCCAAAAAAGGACTACCCCATCAAAAACCCCGAAGCCCGGGGGGAAATCAGCTTTTTAAGGAGGGGGAATCGCTTTCCATGGAGGCATCTGAGGAATTTACAGCAACTCAACCCCCGCTAGTTGGTAAAACAGAACGGGAGGCTCCTGGAAAGCTTGAAACTTACGAGCTTCCCTGGGGGTATGGGGAAAGTAAAATCACTGCCCTTGTCAGGGATCCTTACTGGCTTTTTGTTTACTGGGAAATTAATCAGGCTAAAAGGAAAGAGATCGAGGAGCGGTACGGCGCCGGGGCCTGGGAAGAATCCCAGCCGGTGCTGCGGGTTTACGATACCACCAATCGTTACTTTTTCGACAGCCGCGATTATGTTGAAATCCCGATCAACAATTACGCGAACAACTGGTATATCCATGTCGGAGAGCCCAACAAAACCTTCTGCGTGGAGTTGGGTCGTGTAAGGCCGGATGGTACATATATCTTTATTGCACGCTCAAATTTTGCGAGCACGCCCCGGGATCGCGTCTCGGAAATTATAGATGAGGAGTGGCTTCTGCTTGCCGAACATGAAAAGAAACTTTACGCGCGGATCGGACAAACTTATCCTGGTCCCAGTTCCCCGGAGTTAGTCGGTTCACCGATGAAATGGTAGACGAAAAATTAAGCGGAAAGGTAGGTTCCGAAGTGACCCAAGGTTACCTTGCTCTTGTGCTGCATGCTCATTTGCCATATGTACGCCACCCGGAACACGAACACTTTTTGGAAGAAAAATGGTTTTATGAAGCAGTTACAGAAACTTACCTCCCTCTTTTATGGACATTTGAAAAATTGCTGGAAGACGGTGTTGATTTTCGAGTTACCTTTAATCTTTCACCGACCCTGATCTCGATGCTGTCAGATGACCTTCTCCGGCAGCGTTACGCCCGGCATCTTGAAAAGCTAATTGAACTGGCGGGACGCGAGGTGGAACGCACCAGGAACCAACCGGAATTTCACGCCACTGCCCTGATGTACCAGGATCTTTTCTCCCGTGCCCATTACCTTTTTACAGAAAAATATCGCTGGAACGTCGTCCAAGCTTTTAAGAAACTCCAGGATGCAGGCAAAATTGAAGTGATTACAACCGGGGCCACACACGGCTACTTTCCTCTTTTAGGATTACAGCGGGAAGCAATTCACGCCCAGGTAGCGACAGCCGTTAAAGTTTACGAATCCCACTTCGGCCGCCGCCCGCTGGGATTCTGGTTGCCCGAATGTGGGTACCATCCAGGAGATGAACGTATTCTTAAAAAATTTGGGATTAAATACTTCTTTGTCGAAAGCCATGGGCTGCTTCACGCTTCCCCCCGCCCCAAATACGGCTACTTTGCCCCGGTCTACACACCCTCGGGAGTCGCGGCCTTTGGAAGGGATATGGAGTCCTCAAAACAGGTCTGGAGTACTCGAGAGGGATACCCGGGAGACTTCGACTACCGCGACTTTTACCGGGATATCGGGTACGATCTGGACCTTGATTATATCGGGCCCCATATTCTGAACGGTACAATTCGCACCCATACCGGCATCAAGTACTACCGGATCACCGGGCTCTCCGATTATAAGGAACCATATGTAAGAAGCTGCGCTCTCGAAAAGGCAGCCCTTCACGCCGGAAACTTTATGTTTAACAGAGAGAAGCAGGTGGAGTGGCTGGCGCAGATATTAGACCGCAAGCCCATCGTAGTTGCGCCTTACGATGCGGAACTTTTCGGCCACTGGTGGTTTGAAGGGCCGCAGTGGCTGGATTACTTAATCCGCAAAATTTATTACGACCAAACAACAATTAAAATGATTACTCCGGGCGAATATTTACAAATTTACCCCTGCAACCAGGTTGCCACCCCTTCTGAATCCAGTTGGGGATGGAAGGGGTACCATGAAGTCTGGCTGAACGGCGCCAACGACTGGATCTGGCGCCACCTCCATAAGGCGGGAGAACGGATGGTGGAGTTGGCCAATACATACGGAGCCGCAGAGGGCACCCTGAAGCGCGCTCTGAACCAGGCAGCGCGGGAGCTGCTCCTGGCGCAAAGCAGCGACTGGCCCTTTATCATGAAAACGGGGGCGATGGACGAATACGCCAGAAATCGTTTCAAAACTCATATCTCCTACTTCACCGGGCTGTATGAAAACATTAAAAAGAGCGCGGTTAATGAAGGCTGGCTCGCCGAACTGGAACAGAGAGATAACCTTTTTCCGCAAATTGATTACCGGGTCTACCAGAGCAGGAATGTAGAACGACTTCCCGGGCCTCTAGCGCGGCGAGCAGTCTATGCCTAAATAGGACAATCAAACTGACGATAAGGCATAGGCCCATGCAACTCTTCGCGGGTTGCCCTCTCCCCCCGGGGTCCTATGCCTTTTAAAATTAGAGCCGGTTTTTCCGGTAAACATAAGAACCCCTATCCAAAAAACGATAGGGGGTTTTACGTCTGTTTTTCTACTCGGTCGGCTGGCAGATTTCCTGGATTTTCCGGGCGTACATCTCCGTCAGGGAATCGGCGATTTCCTGGCTGAAGGCTTCGCTGTAAATCCGGCACAGAGGTTCGTCGGCATCAGGCAGAACCAGCGCCCACCCTTTGGGGTGATACATCTTAACCCCATCCACCATCTCGACCTCACTTCCTCCTGCCTCTTCTGCAAGGGTTCTTAAAACTCTTCCTTTATCTTCCCAGGTTACCTCTATTTCACGCCTTGCAGTTGGAAAACTGGGAATATCTTGTAAGATTTGGGACAGAGGCCGCCGGGCGCGGGCTAAAAATTCTATTACTGCTCCAAGCGTTGCGAGCGCATCTCCGTAGAGAAGAAACTGGGGATAGCGG
>DAOURU010000127.1 GCA_030627585.1 Bacillota bacterium | reverse complement strand
TTTCAGGCCGGGCATTACGCTGTTGAGGACCTGGCGCGGGAGTTGCGGAAGCCGCTGGTCGAAACCGGTGGGTCGGTGGCGACGGCAGCGCTGGACATCGCTATCAGAATGGGGGCAAATCCGGTTGTCTTTGTGGGTCAGGACCTCGCCTACCTCGACGGGCTTTCCCATGCCGAGGGGACAATTCACGAGCGAGAGCCGGTTCCGGTGGATGTGTTCACGAGTGTTCCCGGGAACGATGGCCGGGAAGTAAAAACTACCACCAGCTGGAACATCTTCCGGCGCTGGATCGAGCAGAGAATCGAAAGAGAGAAAGGACGAAAGGTATTTATCAATACCTCCTTAAGGGGAGCGC
This sequence comes from Bacillota bacterium, assembly GCA_030627585.1. Taxonomy (GTDB): domain Bacteria; phylum Bacillota; class DSM-12270; order Thermacetogeniales; family Thermacetogeniaceae; genus Ch130. The sequence continues at coordinate 4,277 of DAOURU010000127.1, read as the reverse complement.
GAATTGCCGGAACACTGGTAATGCCGATCTCTGAAGTTGTCAATGAGTTTTGCCAGAAGAAACTTCCTCTACGAGAAATCATATCGTCTGCTTTAGGGATCGGGAGAGGAGCTGGAGAAAGAATCGGGTGGTGATGGGGTTGTCTGGTTTTCTGAGCAAAAATCTAGAGTTTCTTAAAAAAAGGTATCCTGATCTTGCTGAGTTCGTCTTTGTGGGAGAAGCAACGGGGAGTTGCTGTAGGGTAATCTCTGCCCGCCTGTCGGGAAAGCCCAGCCTGAGGTTTCGGGTTGACCGGAGGGAATTATCGGTTCACAGTCCTTATGACCCCGAGGGAGAGGCCAGGCGCTGGGTTCAGGGGTTGGATTTAGAAGGGATTCGCTATTTGGGAGTGTACGGCCTGGGTCTCGGGTATCACGTGCAGGAACTAGTTCGGCAGTGGCCGGGTCTGGAGAAAATTGTTATCGTTGAACCTTCTCAGGAGATTTTTGCAATTGCTTGTAAAGCTGTTGATTTCCAGCAGTTTTTAGCTTCAGATAAAGTTGCTCTTGCTGTTTTTCCTGATAGAGTGGGTGATGAAAGCAAAACCGATTCTTTGGGACTGGAAAAGAAGCTGGAAAAATGCCTTGCGCCTCTTTTCCACATCGGCCAGCTGGATGCCTTGCATTTTGTGGAATTTGGTCCTTACGTCCGGCTTTTTCCGGAGTTTTACGAATTGCTCAAGAAGGCTTTTGCAACTTTAGGAAGATCTGTTCGCATCAATGAAAATACTATTCTCTTTTTTTCGCGGATGTGGCCGCAGAACGTTTTTGCCAACCTAGTTGACACCGTGAAGTCGTCGGGAGTTGCCAGCCTTTTTGGAGAATTTGAAGGTTGTCCGGGAATTATCATCTCCGCGGGCCCTTCTTTAAATAAAAATAAGCACCTTCTCAAAGAAGCCAAAGGAAGAGCGGTGCTCATCTGCGTAGGGACCGCTTTGCGCGCCCTTTTAAAAGACGGAATTGTTCCCGACCTGGTGGTTACCATTGACGGGGGAGAGGCCAACTACCGCCACTTTGCAGACTTTGACCCTGGTGATGTCCCCCTTGTTTTTGTCCCAACTGCACATTACAGGATTCTCGAGGAATACCCGGGCAGGAAGTTCGTCATTGGTGGAGGCAACGAGTTGATCGATTGGATTTGTCAGTTTACTGAGCCTAAAGGGCTCCTGAATTGGGGGGGGTCTGTGGCCCACGCTGCTTTTGACCTCGCCCTCCGCATGGGGTGCGAACCGGTGGTCCTTGTGGGCCAGGACCTGGCCTTCACCGGTGGGGAAACCCATGCCAGGGGGACGGTTTACGAAGGAAGAAAAGCGGAAGAGGGAAAGAAAAAATTCTATGTGGAAGATGTTTATGGTGGAAAGGTTCTTACTGATTCTGTCCTCAACGATTTTCGGCGCTGGTTTGAAAATGCGCTTTCAACTTTTGCCGGCGACCGTTTGGTGATCGATGCCACCGAGGGAGGGGCAAAAATAGCAGGGACAGTGATTATGACACTCCAGGATGTTTTTGAACAGTACTGTCAGCAGTTTTTTCCTGTAGCTGAGAAGATCCGTTCTTCTTTGGAAGCTCCTGTACCATTTGCGGAAACAGGGTCGCGTTTGCTGGATGCGCTGGAGGATGCCCTTTCGTCTTTGGAAGACCTGGAAAATGTGGCGCGAAGAGGGTTGCGTCTTGCCCGGTCTTTGGGACTGGAGTATGAAAAAACTTGTCCTGATGAACGTGTTGTGCGGAAATTGCTCAAGAGGTTGGATAAAGTAGATAAAGAATTGAAAAATGCAGAAGCGGATACCTTTCTCAACCTTATTCTTCAGCCGCTTTTGCTCGTGGTAACCAAAGGGCCTCTTGCCCGTGCTGATAGTGAGGAATCGGAGCGTGATTTTGCGAAGAGGATTTCTGCGCGGTCTGCCCTTCTCTACGATGGGATAAAGGAGGCTTCCAGAAGGATGCAGGAATACATGAAAAAGGCTAGAGACGATTTGGAGGCGGCACTTGCGTGCTGCGAGGCTAAAGAGGAGTGCAGGAGCACCAATAAGATGAGGGGAATTGGTTGAACGGAGGTGGGTGCTATGGATAAAACGATAGTAAACCGCTACAGGGTATCTTCCGTAGAAACTGCCTCTCCGGCGCAACTGGTGTTGATGCTCTACGATGGGGCAATCAAATTCGCTAAACAGGCAGAAGAAGCAGCAAGGGCGCGCCGGATCGAAGAAGCCAACCGTGCCATCGGCCGGGTTCAGGACATTCTTGCGGAGCTGATGTCTTCCCTGAACATGGATGCGGGTGAGGTTGCTGGCAATCTCTTTGCCATTTATGATTACTTGAACCGCCGCCTTGTGGAGGCGAATATCAAGAAGGATCCAGAGATCGTTAGCGAGGTTGTGGGACATCTTCTCAGCCTGAGAGAAGCGTGGGTTCAGATGGCGAGGGGTGTAAAGAATTTCAGACAAGGGGAAACAGGTACCCAGAGGAGTGCAAGATTGGAAGGAAAGCAAGAAGGCTTGTCTCAATTAAGTGTTGAGGTTTAAAAGATCCTCAAGTTTTTGCTTTTGCTACCGATATAATAAAATGGGGAGAACATGGCAAAAAACCAGGTTGACAATTTTCGCTTAGTTTTTGAAGTTTAGGATTATGTCTGTCTTTAGACGTTTTTAATTTAAAATATAATCACGCGTCGGATAAATTCTTCCGGCACACTTGGATTTTAATTTTAATAATGAACGAGGAAGTTTTGGTGAACACAGAGAATCAGAGAGGAGGGAAAAGGTGACTTATATTAGTTCATATTATTCGGTGAACCGTGTTGCTGGTTTGGTGTCTGGCCTGCAAACGCAGGACATCATTGAAGGTTTGATGCGGGTAGCGAGAGCCCCCCTTGACCGGCTTCAACAAGAAAAACAAATTCTTCAGTGGAAGCAGGAGGACTATCGAACCATCAATTGGGCATTGAGTGAGTTTTGGACAAACTACGCGTCGCGGATGCAACTGCAGGGTACATTTCAGGTCATGACTGCCACATCCAGTGATGAAACTGTGGTTACAGCGACAGCGTCAGGTTCAGCCCAGCCAGGGACGTACAGCATTACCGTAACTCAGTTAGCCGAGGTGGCCAGCAATATTAGCACAGATTCCCTTTCTCTTGATCCCAGTGACAAGATTGACCCTGACGCGACTCTCGAAAGCCAAAGGACCAAGTTTAAATTCTCCTGGGAAGAGACTACCACTACTTTCGAGTTTGGGATTACGACGTATGATCCTGACGGTACGTCGAATACAGCAATGTTTACTGTTGATACTACCGCAGACAGCCTTAATGATGTCCTGGCGAGGATTAATGCCGAAACTTCTCTTGGCGTCACTGCTTTCTATGAGGCGAGCACAGATAAGGTAGTTATTTCCACGAACAGGACTGGAAATTACCCAACTGACGAGATCACGATCGAAGATGTGAATGGAAATGGAAATTTCGCTTTGAACACACTTGCGCTCTCTTCGACAGCTCAGGGTAAGAACGCCATCGTCAACATTAATGATTTGCAGGGAATTGAACAGTACGAAAACACCTTTACCTTGAATAATGTGACTTTCACCCTCAAGAAAACCACTGGCTCTCCTGTTTTGATTACTGTTGCTCGTAACACCGAAGCCATCTACGAAACAGTAACTTCCTTTGTAGAGCAATTTAATTCCCTCCTGGAGACGATCAACAGCGACCTCAACGAGGAGCGCTACCCCGACTACCTGCCGCTGACTGATGAGCAGAAAGAGCAGCTCACAGATACCCAGATTGAGCAGTGGGAAGAAAAGGCGCGGAGCGGCCTCCTGCGGAACGACTCCATTTTGAGTGACGTTGTTTACCGGCTTCGCAGGGCCTTGACTACACCTGTCTCCGGCCTGGCGGAATACGACTCTATATTCGACATCGGGATTACAACGGGCCTCTACTGGGAGGGAGGAAAACTCTACATTGATGAAAATCAACTGCGGGAAGCCATTGATAATAATCCCGAAGCAGTGATGAGCCTCTTTACAAAAACTGGTGATACTTTTGAGACACAGGGGCTGGGGGTGCGTCTTTGCGATGAACTCAATAATGCCATTGATCGGATTACCAATGAGGCAGGTTTCCCGAGTTCCTTTTCTCTTTACGACAACAGCTTTATTGCGCGGACGATCCGCGACCTCGATGAGCGCATCGAGACGATAGAGGACCGCCTGCAGGAACTGGAGGATCACTACTGG
>DAOURU010000316.1 GCA_030627585.1 Bacillota bacterium | reverse complement strand
TAATTCTCAGACCATCGGTACCGTTTTCAACGGCCAGGAGGGCGAGCCGGTAATCAAAATGGATATCTGCTACAAGGGGAATCTTAATCTGCCCCTTAATTTTTTTAATAGCCTTTGCTGCGTCCTGATCAGGAACGGCAACCCTGACAATGTCACATCCGAGTTGTTCCAGTTCCCTGATTTGAGCCACGGTTGAAGCAATATCTCGCGTATCTGTTTTCGTCATCGTCTGGATTGAAACCGGGGCTCCCCCACCGACGGGTACTTTGCCTAGCACAATCTGTTTTGTAATCTTGCGCATCAAACATCAAACCACCCTAATATCCAGTTAATAAACGAACAAGATCGTTGTATGTAATGAGGAGAATTAGCACCATTAACAGTGCAAAACCAATCAAATGAATAAAGTTTTCCTTTTCTAGGTCTATCGGTTTACCTCTGATTCCTTCGACAAAAAGGAAAACTAACCTGCTTCCGTCCAAAGCGGGAATTGGAAGGAGATTAATCAGAGCCAGATTAATGCCTAGAATCGCAGTAAAACTAAGCAGATAACCGGCTCCCCCCTGGGCCGCCTCCCCTATCATCTTTGTAATCCCGATCGGTCCTGCAATTTCCGCAGGAGGCACCGTGCCCGTCACCATTCCGAAAAGACCCTGTAAAATCACGTGGGCAAAGCCAAAGGCCTGCTTTAAACCCAATTTTACAGCATTAAAGAAATTTTGTTTTTCCCAAACGAGGTTTTGCCTAATCCCGATTTGGCCAACCTGGAGTTGGGGATTTAACTCAGGGGTAATGAAAAAGGCATATCTTTGCCCCCCCCTTTCAATTAGAAGGCGAGTTTTCTGCTGAGCTTTTTTGTGAATATTTACAGCAATTTCCTCCCAATTTTTTGTTGGGGTCTCGTCAATCTGAATAATTCTATCACCCGGTTTCAGCCCAATCTGAGCAGCAGGGCTCCCCGGGATAACCTCTCCAATGAGATTAGAATTCGAAGGGGCGGGAACTCCAATGATGCTAAAAGTAAAAATAAAAAGGAGGATCGCAACCAGAAAATTGGTGGCTGATCCAGCAAAAATGACGGCGATGCGTTTTCCTAAGGGCTTTTTGTTAAATCCCTTTGCGTGATCATCGCTTGGATCCATCCCTGCCATCTTTACAAAGCCGCCTAAAGGGAGGCAGCGAAAAGAGTATTTCGTTGAGCTTGCTGCCGGTTGAAAACTAAAAATGTTGGGTCCGAAGCCTATACTGAACTCGTCCACCTGGATGTCAGCAAGCTTTGCAGCAAGAAAGTGGCCTAATTCGTGGATGCAAATAAGAAAACCCAAAACCAGGACGGCAATCAGAACGAACATAAGAGACCCCCCTTAATTTCTTGAACTTCTTGTATTGATAAGTTGCTCGGTTAGGTTTCGAGCCCATTCATCCGCAGCTAAGATTTCATCTATTTCGAAGACAGGTTTTGAAACATGACAACTCATTGCTTCGGAGATGAGTTCGTAGATTGCTAAAAAAGAAATTTTTTCTTCCAAAAAAGCTTTCACCGCAACTTCATTAGCTGCATTTAAAACAACAGGCATTGTTCCTCCAATTTTACCTGCTTCGCGGGCCAGCTTTAAGCATGGAAAGGTATCGAGATCCGGAGCCTCAAAAGTAAGTTGTCCAATTTTAACAAGGTCTAACGGGCAGATGCTATTTTTTCTGCGTTCAGGAAATAAAAGGGCGTATTGTATGGG
>DAOURU010000309.1 GCA_030627585.1 Bacillota bacterium | reverse complement strand
TTTCGCTCATAATAGAATCCTCCTTTTTCTCAGCATCCACAGTTGATGTAGGTATCATCTGCCAGAGCTCCCATCTCCGTTAACCGGTGCAAGATAAAATCCTGCGCCAAATCATAAATTTTGAACACAACCGGGTGGCGGACCCAGTAAATAACCCGGAGCCCTTCTTTCCGGCACTCAAGCACTCCCACCTGGCGTAAAAGCGCGAGGTGCTTCGAGACCACTGACTGCTCCGCGCCTACCGCCGGGATGACCTCGCAAACGCACCGCTCCCCTGCCCGCAAAGACTGGAGAATCTTAAGCCGCAGGGGGTGCGCCAGTGCCTTGAAAAGTTCGCCCATAAACTCCAGTACCTTCTCGTCCACTTCCTTCCCTCCTTTCTTATATATCCATATTATCATATATACTATGGAAAATTAAAGTCCTATGGAAAATTAAAGCCGTGCTTGGAATTGCCTTTTTTCTGTGACCGCGGGAGAGATTCGGTTCCTAGGGTACTGGGCAGGAAAACTCAAGCAGATCTTGACCTGAATAACCGACTTTGATTCAGAGGGAAGGATGAGAGTTTTTTAGTGAATTAAACTATTTTTACATTGGCAGTGTTCTCTAATTACTTTACACCGGACCCTGCATTTTCTTGCTCTCCAGGTCCTGTTTTTTAAGCAGGAAATGCTGGTAAGGGGTGAGAGGAACACCATCTTCGTAGAGAATTTCTGTAAAGTATGGACATTCGCTGCTTGCCGCGAGGTCCTGGTTGGAGAGCTTCTTTTTAAACCAGAAGCACTCATTGTTCAGGGTCGAGAAAAGGCCGCACTTTACGCACCTCGGCATTTTATCCCTCCTTTACTTTTTTCCGTCTAAACAACTGACCTCTTTTTTAATCTTGGGCCAGAGCGTAAACTGGAGAAAATTCCACGCCTCTTCTGTGTCGTGCTCCATCAGGATCCCCTGGAGCTTGAGGATTTCTTGGGGCTCCAGGACGATGAAAACCTTTTTCATTTGAGCAGTTCCTCCCCGGCAGGCAGGAGGCCCTCCAGGTATTCGGCCAGGAGCCTTTCAACTGCCTGTTTTTGCTCAGCGTAGGCCGCTTCTCTCAAGTACGGGCACTGCTCCGCTTCGTAGCGCCCCTGAATGACCCCCGTTGCGAAGGCCAGGCAGGTCAGTTCCCCGCACTCCCTGCAATTGGTGCGGGGGAGGTGTTTGTAGAGCATGAAGGGGCTCAGCTGGCTCTGGGGCTCCGTGGTGGGAACTATTTTCTCCCGGGCGGCAGCCACCCTGTTCAGCATTTTCAACACATTGTCCAGGATCTCTTTTGCCCTGGCAATGTTTTCCGTTTTGCCCAGAATGATCTGCCTGGACTGGAGCACTACGGGGCGCCCTTCATAGGAGAAGGTGAACGATTTCCCCGCTTCGTGATAGCTTCCCCTCAGCACCGCATTTAAATAAGGAAAAAGCGCTTCGATGTCATCTGTCAGGGAGGCGATCACCCTGATCTTCCTGGCATCGGCGTAGCAGGGGGCGGTTTGGACGATCCGGTAGCCCTTCACGAATCCTCTGGCCTCTACCGCGTCTTGTTCTCCTGGACGAATGCGGTGGGTGGAACCGGAGGCCGCTTTCCGGGCGATTTCCCGGATCGCCTCCAGGAAGTACTCAATATCTGCGGCTGCATTAAAATAACCGGGGCTGACGCGCACCGTTCCCGTTTCCAGGGTGCCGATGGTTCTGTGGGCGCGGGGCGCGCAGTGCAGCCCCGTCCGGACCATGATGTTGTAAATC
>DAOURU010000340.1 GCA_030627585.1 Bacillota bacterium | reverse complement strand
TTACAAAGCAGGTGAGTGAAGGACCGGGCCCGGTCCGGCCAAACTAATGTTGCTTCCTGCAGCGAATCAAGCATGAAGAATATTTAAACTGGAGGGAAAACGAAAATGGGCGAATCTTTAACCACCTACATGGGCGACTTGATGGAGGAAGAGGTTTACTCCGAGATAAAGAGGCAGTTGGATGAAGGAGTTCCTCCGGAAAAGATCTTCGGGGAACTGCAAAAGGGGATGGAGATAATCGGGGAGCGTTACCAGGCGCAGGAATATTACCTTTCCGAGCTGATCATGGCTGCCGATATTTTTAAGAAGGCGGCAGAGCCCCTGCGGGAGAAGCTCGAGGTAAGCGCCGGGGAAACCGTTGGAACGATGGTGCTGGGAACGGTGGCCGGAGATATCCATGACATCGGCAAGAACATCGTAGCGCTTGTATTCAGCAGCAACGGCTTCAACGTGATTGACCTGGGAGTAGATGTTCCCGTTCAGAAGTTCGTGGATGCAGTGAAGGAACATAAACCGCAGATCGTGGGTCTTTCCTGCCTGTTGACCACCAGCTTTGACAGTCTGAAGGCCACCGTCGAAGCCCTGGAACAGGCCGGGTTGCGGAATGAAGTGAAGGTTCTGATCGGCGGAGGTCCTGTGGATGAGGCCACCTGCAAATACGTGAGAGCGGATGCTTACTGCGTTGATGCTCCGGCAGGTGTGGATATCGCCAAAAAGATGCTGGAGGTGGCGTAAATGGCGACTGCCAGGGAATTGTACGAAGAGCGTTTAAACCGCATTAAGACGGCCGTAGCCTTGGAGAAGCCCGACCGGGTACCGGTGGTACCGCTGGGCAACGCCGTGTTTGCAAAGTACATGAACGTGAAGCTCTCGAGGTTTTGTACGGAGCCGATGCTGGCCAATGAAACCATCCTCAAGGCCGTTGCGCAGCTGGGTGATGTGGACGGGATCCAGCAAACCACGTACAATGTTTACTCTCTCTGCCTTCTGTGGCTTTCCGATGTGAAAATACCTGGACGCGATCTTCCTGATGACGACCTCTGGCAGGTTAATGAACAGGAATTGATGAAAGAAGAGGACTACGACGTCATCATCAACAAGGGGTATGGTTATTTCCTGAACGATTATTTCACCAACAGGCTGGGCAACGTGCAGGAAAAAGTCAGACCCTTTTTAGAGAGCATCCCGCAGACCATCAGGGCCACGGAAGAGCAGGGGCTCGTTCCCCTGTCGCCGGGGGTTTTAACCATACCCTACGAAAACTTTTGTGGCGGTCGCTCTTTGAGCGTTTTTCTGAGGGATCTTTACCGACTGCCGGACAAGGTAAAGGCTGCCATGGACGTGGCCATGGCGGAAATCATCAACGACGCGAAGGCTCTTTGCCAGAACCTGAAGCCGATTGCCGTCTGGGTCGGGGGCTGGCGCTCTGCCAGCGAGTTTCTGTCCCCGCGGCTGTGGCAGAAGTTCGTTTTTCCGTATTACAAGCAGCTGGTTGAGGCCGTCACGGGCGAAGGCGTGATCG
>DAOURU010000286.1 GCA_030627585.1 Bacillota bacterium | reverse complement strand
CAGGATATGAGGTATATGTTTGCGAAAAGTGCCATGGTTATTTAAAGACTTTTAACGAGAAAAAGGGATCCGGTCATGATGACTGGGTGCTGGAGGATGTTAAAACCTTAATGTTGGATATGATTGCCTTTCGAGAAGGATTTACCCGCCCCGGCATGAAATTACTTCAGTAGTTTTTTGTCATGCTTTCGGCGGCCGGCGTCTTACGAGGGTGAGAAAGTGCGATGCATCCAGTAACTTTATATCCTGTATGTTTGAAACTTGACGGACAGCGCTGCTTGGTAGTTGGTGGTGGAGCAGTTGCGCAGCGGAAAGTTGCAGGATTAAAAGAATGTGGAGTCCTTGTTTTTTTAGTAAGCCCCAAGCTTAATCCGGAATTGACCAGAGCCGCAGCGCTTGGGGAGTTTCAATACTACCCGCGAGAATTTAGAGAGTGCGATCTTGAGGGAATGCGGGTGGTGATTGCTGCAACAGACAGCCCTGAGTTGAACGCCCGGATTGCAAAAATGTGTCAGGAGCGGGGCATTTTCGTTAATGTTGTTGACAATCCGGCGTTAAGTACTTTTTTTGTACCTGCAACTTTGCGCAGGGGCCCCCTTTCTATTAGCATTTCCACCGGGGGGAAGAGCCCTCTTCTGGCACGCCGGATACGGGAATGGCTGGAAGCCGAAATAGGCCCTGAATTTGGCGAACTTGCCGTTTTACTTGGTAACTTAAGGGACCAAGTGCAAGCAAGAATTTCTGACCAGGTACAACGCCAAAAAATTTGGGAAGAAATTTTAAAACATGATTTAATTAATTTATTAAAAACAGGAAATCAAGATTTGATAAAGGAGCAGGTGGAAGCATGTATATCGTTGCACTGGGAATAAATCATCACACAGCTCCCGTGGAAGTGAGGGAAAAAGTCGCTTTTGGAAAAACAAGACTCGCTTCGGTTTTGCTCGAAGTAAAAGAATTACCCCTCGTACACGGCGTTGTTGTTCTTTCTACCTGCAATCGCACAGAAATTTATGCTGCTGTAACCAAAGTCAATGAAGGGCTTAAAATCTTGAGGAATTATTTTCAAAGTAAGGCCCTGCTGACTGACGAGGAGGCATCTCAATATTTCCAAAGCTGGACCTGTTATGAGGCTATTAATCATTTATTTCGCGTTGCAGCAGGTCTTGACTCAATGATTCTTGGTGAAACTGAAATTCTTGGGCAAGTCCGCGGGGCTTACGAACTGGCTTGCCATTTGAAGACCGGCAATAATGTTATTAACACTCTCTTTCAGGAAGCAATTAAGATCGGAAAACGTGTTCGCACCGTTACCGGGATTGATCAACACCCGGCGTCGGTTAGTTACGCTGCGGTAGAACTAGTTAAGCAAACCTTTGGCACCTTAAAGGGGCGTACCGTTCTTGTTGTTGGTGCAGGGGAAATGGGAGAGCTTACTTTAAAACATTTAGTGGCGCAGGGAGTTAGTACCGTCTTGGTTTCTAACCGTTCCTTTGAACGAGCGGACGCTCTCGCCCGCGCCTACGGCGGGGAAGCAATCCGCTACGATTTTCTTTTTTCTCAATTAGAGCGTGCTGATATTGTTATTAGCTGTACCGCAGCAACTCACTTTGTGATTACTGCCGATAAGGTGCGGCAGGCCGTAGCCGCAAAAGAGGGACAACCCCTTTTTTTTCTTGATATTGCTGTCCCCCGGGATATTGACCCTTCTGTTGGAGAAATTTCCGGTGTAATTCTCTACGATATTGACGATCTTGAACATGTTGTGCTCGAGTTTATGGAGGAACGTAAAAAGGCTGCGAAAGTTGCCGAGGAGATGATAAAAGATTCTGTTGGAGAATTTCTCAAATGGCTTGGTACATTATCTGTTGTTCCGACCATTAAAGCCCTCCAGGCAAAGGGAGAGACAATTAAGGAAGCAGAATTAAGGCGTTGTTTAAACCGTTTGGGGAAGCTAGATCCTCGCTCCGAAAAAGTAATCCGAACTTTGGCTCACTCTTTAATCAGTAAATTGCTGCACACACCGATTATCCGTTTAAAACAATATGCTTCTACTCATGAGGGTCATTTATACAGTCAATTATTAGAAAATTTATTTGACTTGGAGGTAGAATGCGGGCATTCTG
>DAOURU010000019.1 GCA_030627585.1 Bacillota bacterium | reverse complement strand
CCATTCCCAAAAGTATGCTTTTCCCAATTCCGCTTCCAGCAAAAATTCCGATCCGCTGCCCCTTTCCGCAGGTAAGGACTGCGTCAATCGCCTTAATCCCTAAAGGGAGCACCTCTTGAATTCTTTTCCTTTCCAGGGGATTGCGCGCCTCGGTTGCAACAGGAAACCATTCTGTAAATGGAACAGGCCCCTGATCGTCCAGGGGTTTTCCCAAACCGTCTAAGACGCGGCCGATGAGCCCCGGACCGACCCCTACTTTAAACACCTCTCCTGATCCGATAACTTTACAGCCCGGCCCGATCCCGGTCATTTCCCCCAACGGCATGAGGATAGTATGCTGTTCCCGAAATCCTACAATTTCCGCCTTAACTCTTCCCTCGGGCGTAATGATATAGCAGAGTTCCCCTACATTTCCGCGCGGGCCCAATGCTTCAATTGCAAGTCCGATAATCTGCACGATTTTGCCCTGGTATTTGATAGGATTCAATTCTTCACACCGCAAAAGGTACTTTTGCAGGCTAACCACCCTGGTTCACCTCTAAGAGTTCGTGTGCTACCGCATCCAACTGTCCTTCCACCGTGCCGTCGATCATGCCGTAAGGCGTTTCTACAATACAACCTCCGTTTGGGAGTGAATTTTCAACCTCCACCTTCACTGTTGGTCCATTTTGTCCCTCTTTTTTCAGGAGCTCTCCAACATACTCATAGTCGTTGGAACGAATCTTCAGGGTAACCTCCCCGCAATCCCGCACTTGAGCCAGGGCTGCCTTTGCGATTGCGCCTATTTGTTCGGGAGCGAGATGAAGTTCGGCGTGGATGATTTGCCTTGCTATATTAACAGCAAGCTCGATTAATTCAGGTTCAATTTGCTGGATGAGGCGGTTTCTTTCCTCTTTAATCGCGGCCCTTTCCGAGTCCCTTTCGGCATAAAATTTTTCCCATTCCTCAGCCAATGCCTGTTGACCTGCAGTAAAGCCTGCCTCGTATCCTGTTTTTTCCGTCTCTTTTTTTAAGGCCTCTATTTTCTCATCTGCTTCTTGCAAGATAGTTTGAGCCTTCGCCTTCGCATCGGAAATAATTTTTTCGGCGTGAACCCGGGCTTCATTCAAAAGCCGCTGGACTAATTCTTCTGTTTCTGCAACTATTGCCTGCGCTGTTTCAGAATCAAAGGATAGAGAATCTGGAGGCGCAGGTTCAAGGTCTGATTTTTTTGCTTTCTCAGGAAAGTTTCGGCGGCATTCAACAAGCCTGGGGAAACTAATAACAAAATGATTTGCCTTGATTACCTTGGATAGCTTAGACAATAATCTCCTCCCTCCCCCCGCGCGCGATAATAATCTGCCCCTGCTCTTCCAGCTTTCGAATTATTGCCACAATTTTTTGCTGCGCCTCTTCTACATCTCGGAGACGAACGGGCCCCATATATTCAATATCCTCCTTCAGCATTTGAGCCGCTCGTTTTGAAATATTGCGTTCAATTTTATTGAATACTTCCTCTCCCGCCCCTTTGAGGGCGAGCGCCAAATCATGCAAATCAACTTCTCTGAGGACTAACTGGACTGCCCGGTCATCCAGCTGGACAATATCTTCAAAAACAAACATCAGTTTTTTGACTTCCTCGGCAAGTTCCGGATCCTGAATCTCAAGCGCTTCAATAATTGTTTTCTCCGTCGTTCGGTCGACCCTGTTCAAAACCTCGACGAGTGATTTTACCCCCCCGGCACTTGTATAATCCTGGTTTACTACGGAAGATAGTTTGCGCTCCAAAACCTTCTCTACCTCTTTTAAAATTTCCGGGGAAGTTCGATCCATTAATGCCATCCGCCGGGCAACTTCGCTTTGCTGGTCCGGGGGAAGTGCCGAGAGGACAGCAGCCGCCTGTTCAGGATCCAGATAAGCCATGATTAACGCCATTGTTTGCGGGTGTTCACCTTGAATAAAGTTCAGCAGCTGCCCCGGATCCGCTTTCCGGATAAAATCAAAAGGACGGACCTGGAGGGAAGCTGTCAGACGCTCGATGATTTCTGACGCTTTTTGATGCCCAAGGGCCTTTTCCAGGAGTTCGCGCGCGTAGTTAATCCCCCCCTGACTGATGTACTCATTAGCAATACACATCTGATAAAATTCTTGATAAACTTCATCCCGCTTTTCCGGGGGAACCTTTCTAATGTTGGCAATTTCAAGCGTTAATTGTTCGATCTCTTCTTCCTGAAGGTGTTTAAAAATTTGGGCTGAAAGCTCGGGCCCTAACGAGATTAGAAGAATCGCGGCTTTTTGCTTACCCGTTAAGATTTTCATGAAACCTTCACCTCGACTCTTCAGTTAACCAGGTCTTAAGAAGTTGGGCAATGTCTTTCGGGCTCTGCCGTACCAGTTTCTGAATTTGTTCAAGAATCCGGATTCTTTCCTTTTCCTCTTCCGTTAATTCCGGCTCTTGGGTCGCAAGAGCCTCCTCTACAGTCATCCGGGAACCGGCAAGATAATCAACTTCGGTTTGAGGACGGCGTCGTCGCAGAACTAATCCCACGAGAATAAAGCCTCCTAAAAGTGCCCCTGCAATGATTCCGTAAGTAACAAGCTGATGGCGGCGCTGCGCCGCTGCCATTTCTTTTTTGAGCTCGCGCGCCCAACTTGTATTAAAGGACATGCTCGTGACTGTAAGGTTATCTCCCCTTTCGGGGCGGATTCCCGCGGCTGCAGCAACCAGCCCTTCAATTTCCCCCTGTTGCTGTAAATCAAGTTGCCCATCCACGACAACAGAAACGGAAAGCTGTTTAATTTGGCCCGGGGCAACTAATCTGTATTCCTCCTGTTTGTCAAGTTCGTAGTTTGTAATTTTTTCTGTTTTTTGGTACCGGCCTGTTCCCTGTCCTTCCGGTTGTTCATATGTCGGGATATTGCCGCCGGCGCCGGGTTCACCTTCGGGAGCAACATTTTCTGCTGAAGAGGACTCCTCTTTTATTTGCTGGCTCCTTATTGCTTTATCTCCAAAATCCTCTTTCCGAATTTCAACCCGGTCAAAATCAAGAGAGGCGCTGGCGCGTACAACGGCTTTTCCCTGCCCCACAATGCGTTCCAGCATGGATTGAAGAGACTTTTCCAGTTGCTGTTCGAAATCCCGCTCAATTTGGATCTGGTGGGCTGTGAGCCTGGCAGTACGCGCTGTTTCCTGTGCATCTTCAAGATCCTCAGAAAGGATGGTTCCAAGTGTATTTACAACTGTAACGTTTTCCGGTTTTAAGCCTTCGACCCCGCTGGAAACAAGGTGCATAATCCCCGCAATTTGGTGGTTTTGCAAATTGCGCCCTGGTTTTAATTTTAGAAGTACAGCTGCCGTGGCATTCTTTTCCTTTTCAATAAAAAGGGATGGTTCGGGAATTACAATGTGGATGCGGGCGTCTTCTACAGCTTCTAGTTTGCGGATCGTGCGCTCTAATTCTCCCTGCAGGGCAACCAGATATCTAATCCTGCGCTCACTTTCCGTTTCCCCGAAACGCGTTTGATTAAAAAGTTCAAAACCGACGCTTCCTCCTTTTGGCAGCCCCTCACTGGCGAGGTCAAGGCGCAGCTGGTACTTTTGTGGCGCAGGCACGAGAATAGTACTCCCTTCGTTGCTTAACTGGTAGTCAATTTTCTTCTCTTTCAAGTATTCGGTCACCGCAGCAGCGTCTTGAGGATTGAGGTTTGTATACAGGGGTACAAGGTCGGGTTTGCTTGCTTGACTAATCAGAAAAACGGAAATGATTGCGATTAATAAAATACCGGCGCCGAAGAAAACCTTTTGGTTGATTGTTAATTTAGTCCAAAAACCAGTAATTGCTTCCTTTTGCTTTACCCAGGCTTGCATCAACTCAACCAATCCCAAACTTTAAAGTTGGAGGCGCATAATTTCATGATAAGCGTCGAGTAATTTATTCTGAAACTGCACAAAGAGCTGCAAAGCCAAAGCAGCTTTTTCTGTGGCAATAATTACTTCGTGAAAACTTTCGGCCTCCCCCGTTGCAACCTCTCTTGATTTTTGTTCTGCTTCCTTGATAAGAGCATTTACATCCTGCCAGGCACGCGAAAAGATTTCCTTAAACGGAACATCGGACGTGTTTCCACTTCCAGGCTTGTTGCTTTGATCCGATGTGAAAGTTGCAATAGGATATGCAATTGGACCCAGAGGCTCTGGCATTTTCGGCTTGCCCCCTTGAAAACTATCAAATTCCTTGAAAATTCGGATTTGGTAAAGCCACTCTTGCTCCCAAGTTTATCCATGTCCGATTTCCAGCGCCCTGATGCACATTTCTTTTGTCGCGTTAAGTGCAGAGACATTTGCCTCATACGCCCTGCTTGCACTGATAAGATCCACCATTTCTTCGATAATATTAACGTTGGGCATGCGGACATAACCTTGCGCATCTGAATCCGGGTGGTCCGGATTGTAAACAAAGGGAAAGGGTCGGGGATCGGCTTCAATTGCTTTTACTCTTACGCCGTTGGCTATGGGGCTTTTCCTCCCTTTTAGGATTGAGGTAAAAGATGGGCTTCGGGTTTCGAAAATCACTCTCTGGCGGCGGTATGGTAGAGAGCGACCTTCGGGGTCGGTCCGCCCGGATCTGGTAGTTTCTGCGTTGGCAATGTTATTCGCAATCACATCTAAGCGTAGTCGCTGTGCCGTCAGCCCGCTTCCGCTTATTTCAATGCCAGTGAAAAGGCCCATGACTGCTAACGCCTCCCTTCAGTAATTGCAATTCGCAGCATTCCGAGATGATCTGTTACTAAACGTGTAAGAAGATCGTATTTTAAAAGAGTTACTGCCTGCTGCGCCATTTCGGATTCAATATCCACATTATTGCCATCATTCCGCCAACTGGTTTGATGTGATTGCGCAAAAACCGGCTGTGCCTCTTCTAAGCGCGGTTTTCCACC
The DNA here is from genome assembly GCA_030627585.1 of Bacillota bacterium. GTDB lineage: Bacteria > Bacillota > DSM-12270 > Thermacetogeniales > Thermacetogeniaceae > Ch130. Next base: position 5,707 of record DAOURU010000019.1, on the reverse strand, counting down.
AAGATGGCGCGGGTGGGTTTGGGATAAGGGAAGGGTTGAGGATGCTTCCCCTATTTCCTTGAGTTTCTTTTCAAAACTTACATCCCAACGCTTATAGTGGGGAGTGTCAACATTCGCAATATTACCAGCAATAACCTGCTGGCGCAGCCAATTGCCGTCAAGTGCTCGCTCCAAAATTGGAAGAACCGGAGCTCCTAATTGCCGCCACATTTTTATTGCCCCCTCGATCCAATCATGTCGAGTTTAAATAGGATAATCCACCATATCAAATAATTTTCAAAAAACATTTGCCGGTAAAACAGGTCTCAAGCCTTGCTAAATTTACTAATAGTTTCTAGGTCACCTTCCAAATTCCTTCCTTATTCGACAAAAAAATGAAGCGGTGGCCATTTTTTTCTATCCTTAATTTACCACCGTTTCGGGACTTCTTGTAGGTTACCTTTGTCCTAACTTTGTTAGGACTCAAGACCTAAAGCAATCAACGAATTTTTTTATTCCACCTGATTCTTTTCAGTTCCTCCAAGAGATTTTCGTTGAGAATTCGGATGAAAGTACCTTTCATTCCCAGAGATTTTGCTTCAATTACCCCCGCGCTTTCAAGCTTGCGCAAAGCATTGACAATTACAGACCGGGTAATTCCGACCCGGTCGGCAATCCGGCTTGCGACTAGCAACCCTTCGGAACTCCCCAGTTCAAAAAAGATGTGCTCTGCAGCTTCCATTTCCGAAAAAGAAAGAGTGCCTAAAGCAATCTGGACGGCAGCTTTTTTTCTTGTATCTTCCTCCACGCGTTCAGTTTTAACCCGCATGATTTCCATTCCTACAACAGTAGCGCCGTGTTCCGCTAACACCAATTCAGATGGCCCTAAATCTGATCCGACTTTGGTTAGAATTAAACTCCCCAGGCGTTCTCCTCCCCCAAAAATAGGGATAATAGTCATTTTTTTGTCCTGTAAAGAACATTTTTCAGAGGAGTGAAAAAAGCATGTATTAGCTTGTTGGGGAACATTTGTCTTTGTTTCTGTAATGAGAAGCAGTTCCTGGTTGTAACTTTCCGGAAAACATTCACTATGTAAAATAATATCTGTCATAATATCACAGGTGAAGCCTTCTACGAAATTGTATCCCAAGATCTTTCCCCGCCGCCCGACTAAATAAATATTTACTTCGATGTTTTCACTGAGAACCTGAGCCATCGCTGTAAAATCTACCGGATTACCTGCCGCTTTTTGAATTAATTTATTAAGTGTCCGGGTTTTCTCCAATAGGGTCTCCATCTCTCTCCCCCCCTCCCACTTCTAGAGTATATATCTACTTAAATCTTCATCTTTAATAATCTCGGTGAGTCGTTCAGATACGTAATTTTTATCAATAGTTACTTTCTTTAAGCTATGAGACATCTCCGGTGCCTTAAAAGAAATATCTTCGAGCAGTTTTTCCATTACTGTGTGGAGCCGGCGCGCTCCAATGTTTTCCGTTTGGGCGTTTACGAGATATGCTATTTCAGCTATTTCTAGCAGTGCATCCGGGGTAAAATCTACCTCCAGACCCTCAGTACGTAAAAGCTCGGTATACTGTCGAATCAGGGAATTACGCGGCTCTGTTAAAATTCGCAAAAAATCGTCTTTCGTGAGAGGTTTAAGCTCGACTCTAATCGGAAAACGGCCCTGCAACTCAGGGATCAAGTCGGAGGGTTTGGTAAAATGAAAAGCGCCCGCGGCGATGAATAAAATATAATCTGTTTTTACCGGGCCGTACTTTGTCATCACCGTGGAGCCTTCTACAATAGGTAAAATATCTCGTTGAACTCCGCCGCGAGAAACATCAGGCCCGTAATTTGTGTCACGGCCTGCAATTTTATCAATTTCGTCCAAGAAAACAATCCCCGTCTGTTCCGCGCGTTCAATCGCCTGTGCAAATACCTCTTCCATATCTATCAGTTTTTGGGCCTCTTCCTGGGTTAAGATCCGGCGCGCCTCCTTAATTGGCAACCGACGCTTCCTTTTCTTCTTGGGTAAAATATTACCTAACATATCTTGCAGGTTGATGCCCATTTCTTCCATTCCCCCTGCTGAGAAAACCTCTAACATTTGGGGGGTTCTTTCTTCTACTTCGATTTCCACGTACTTCTCTTCGAGTTCTCCGCCCTTTAACTTTTCCGCAAGTCGCCGGCGCCGCTGGGATCTGATAATTTTTTCTTCTTCTGCCTGTTCTTCTTCATGCGATTTCTTCTCCATTTCTCCGAATAAAAGTTCAAGGGGATTTGCAGGGGCCTGTTTGCAGCGAGGGGGAGGATCAAGAAGTCCGAGAATTTTTTCTTCTGCTAATCTTTTGGCCTTGTCAGCAACTTGCGCTAGTTTCTCATTTTTTACCATGCGAATAGAAACTTCTACTAAATCCCTCACCATGGATTCTACATCACGACCTACATACCCGACTTCTGTAAACTTGGTAGCCTCCACCTTCACGAAGGGTGCACTTACCAGCTTTGCCAAACGCCGTGCGATTTCTGTTTTTCCGATTCCGGTTGGTCCAATCATAATGATGTTTTTAGGCACAATCTCGTCCTGGAGTTCCGGAGGCAGCAGGCGCCTGCGGTATCTGTTTCTCAAGGCAATCGCAACGGCTTTTTTGGCCTCTTCCTGCCCCACAATATAGCGATCCAACTCCTCGACAATTTTTTGCGGAGTGAGTTCTTCCATTCCATGTTCTCTCCTATATTTTTTCTACAGTAATAAAATTGTTCGTATAAACACAAATCGAAGCTGTAATTTCCAATGCTGAATGAACAATTTGATGAGCTTCGAGTGGAGTATGACGGAGAAGCGCCCGTGCTGCAGCGAGAGCGTAGGGTCCGCCTGATCCAACTGCGGCAATCCCGTCATCAGGTTCAATAACCTCTCCGCCTCCTGAAATTATTAAAAGATGTTCCCGATCTGCAACTACAAGCAGGGCTTCCAAGCGCCGCAGGGAGCGGTCCAAACGCCAATCTCGCGCCAATTCTACCGCGGCACGCATGAGGTTGCCCCGGTATTCTTCAAGTTTGCGTTCAAATTTATCAAAAAGGGTAAGGGAATCAGCAACAGAGCCAGCAAACCCTGCCAGAACTTGGTTATTATATAGTTTTCGAATCTTGCAAGCGCGTTCTTTCATGATTGTATGATCTCCGAAGGTAACTTGGCCGTCACCTCCTAATGCTACCTGTTCTCCCCGTTTTACGGCAATGATCGTTGTTCCGGAAAACAAACGCCTTCCCCTTCCCTAATCTTTGAAGACATTTTTTGCCCTCGGATGAGCCTTTTCGTAAACCGCTTTAATCCTTTCTCCCGAAACATGTGTATATATTTGGGTGCTGGATATTCTCTCGTGACCTAAGAGTTCTTGAACGGACCGGAGATCGGCTCCTCCTTCCAAAAGATGCGTAGCAAAAGTATGGCGCAAGGAGTGGGGTGTTAAATTTCGGGTTGAGTCAATCTGTCTTAAATACTTCGAAACAATTCCGTAAGCGCCCCTTACGCTTAAGCGCTTTCCTCTCCAATTAACAAAAAAAGGATCCACTGCGCCGGGTTCTAATTTCCCCGTTATGAAGGGCCGCGCCCTGGCTGCATAAAGTTCGAGGGCGCTTGCTGCGTAAGAACCAAAGGGTACAATCCGCTCTCTTTTTCCTTTTCCTTTTAATAAAAGAGAGCGAAGAGAAAAATTCACGTCACCAATATTAATTTGGACAGCTTCTCCGATCCTCAACCCCGAACTGTAAAGCAACTCCAGAAGCGCCCGGTCTCGGAGGTCTAATGCATTTTTTTGTTCGACAACAGAAAAGAGAGCGTTTATTTCTTGCGGGTAAAGAAAGTGAGGCAAGCGTTTGGTTTTTCTAGGGGCATGGATCAGTGTTAAAGGGTTTGTTTGAATTATTTTTAGCTGTAAAAGATATTTGAAAAAAGCACGCAAGCAGGCAAGCCTGCGGGCAACTGTACTGCGGGCATAACCGGCTTCATACAAGCTGGACAGGTACTGCCGGATGATTTTTATGTCTATTTCAGCAGGGTCATTTAAATTTACCAACTTTAAAAAATCAAAAAAATGCTGAAGATCTATCAGATAATTCAAAATAGTTTTTTTACTTAAGTTTTTTTGATTCTTCAAATAATCACTAAATTCTTCCCCTAACTCTTGAAAAGAGTACATAATAAACCAAACCTTTCTAAACACATGCTAGCATAGAATACGTAATTCGACAAGTCTATTTGTCGAAATTTTCTAGGAATTTCGTCCAGGCTGCCAGCGCTCTTTGGACAAGGACGCGAGTCCTGTCACACCGCGGAATTTTTTTCTCTAGTACCGGAAAGAGACCAAAATTAATATTCATGGGTTGAAAATTAGGACTTGTTGAGGTCGCAACATACCAGCATAAAGCTCCATGAGCAGTTTCGGAAGGGGCTGCTAAAGGCTCTTTATTTTGAGCAAAACGCGCGCTGTTTACTCCCGCAATAAACCCACTTGCCGCTGACTCAACATATCCTTCCACTCCTGTAAGTTGTCCCGCACAAAAAATCGCGGAATCCAGCCTCATTTGAAGGGTTTGCTGGAGAAGCTTGGGACTGTTAAGAAAGGTGTTCCTGTGCATGACACCGTAGCGGACAAAATTGGCCTGTTCTAATCCCGGAATAAGCCGAAAAACGCGTTTCTGTTCCTTCCATTTCAGTTGCGTTTGAAAACCTACCATATTGTAAAGCGTTCCCGCGCTGTTGTCCTGTCTTAGCTGTGCTACTGCATAAGGTTCTTTCCCGGTTTGAGGATTAACAAGACCGACCGGCTTTAAAGGGCCATACCGAAGGGTATCAGACCCGCGCCTTGCCATCACTTCAATCGGCAAACACCCTTCGAAAAAGCAGTTTTTTTCGAAAGCCTTGGGCTCATGGACATCTGCCGTCACAAGCGCTTGCCAAAAGCGCTGATATTCTTCTTGACTCATGGGAGCATTCAGGTAAGCAGCCTCTCCTTTTCCGTAACGCGATGCCGAAAACAATTTATCCATATTTAAAGATTCTCGAGTTACAATAGGGGCCGCGGCATCGTAAAAAAAGAGGTAATGTTCCCCGGTTAGGATTGCAAGGCTCTTGCTAAAAGATTCCGATGTAAGAGGGCCGGTTGTGATGACTAAAGGTCGCAAAGAAGGGATTTCTTCAATTTCCTCTCTCAGCACAGTGATCCGGGGGTTGTTGGTAATTGCTTCAGTAACAGCCTGCGCGAACGCGGTACGGTCTACAGCCAGTGCTCCTCCCGCAGGGACGGCGGTTTTTTCAGCACAATCGATAATTAGAGACCCGGCCCGCCGCATTTCTTCTTTTAGCAATCCCACGGCGTTTGCCAAAGACCGGGAGCGCAAAGAATTGCTGCAAACGAGTTCCGCCAGCAGACCTGTATGATGAGCAGGTGTTTGTCGAGCAGGACGCATTTCAAAAAGAGTTACCCGTACACCCCGGCGGCTGGCTTGCCATGCGGCTTCGCAACCGGCTAAGCCCCCTCCAATAATCGTTACCGAAGACATTATTTCACCCCAGTCACTTCTGGTGAACCGGCCTCGTCGTATGATATTTTGCAAATCGGACAGATCAATTTTTTTCTTGTCCGTCCCCGGTAGACCAGAAAATGGCCGCATTGAGGGCACGACTTGGAAGCCGGTTCGTCCCAGGATGTAAAATCACAGT
>DAOURU010000204.1 GCA_030627585.1 Bacillota bacterium | reverse complement strand
GAAGCTCAATTAGCTGCCATTGCCGGGTATCTTCACGACATCGGGAATGTTGTCAACAGGAAAGGCCACCACTTATCCGGGGCTGTTCTTGCTTATTTTATTTTGGACAGGTTGGGCATGGACCCTACGGAGATCAGTACGATTGTGGCCGCGATCGGGAACCACGACGAGCATGTCGGGGAGCCTGTCAGCAATGTTGCGGCTGCTCTGATTCTTGCTGACAAGTCCGATGTTCACCGGACGCGGGTGAGAAACCCCGAGCGCACCAACTTTGATATTCATGACCGGGTTAATTTTGCTGTGGTACGCTCATTTCTGCGGGTTGAAGAAGAAAAAAAGACGATCAGTTTGGAGTTGGAAATCGACTCCACGCTTAGTTCTGTGATGGATTACTTTGAAATTTTCCTGACCCGGATGATTATGTGCAGGCGCGCCGCCAATTCTTTAGGCTGCAGGTTCGGACTTCAAATAAACGGAAACAAGCTGTTTTAGAACTTTAAAACAGGCTTTAGCAAAGGAAGGGGAGAAAACAGGTTGGCAGTTACTCAAAAACAACAGAAGAAAAAACCCGGCGTTAATTGGGTAGAGGTTGGTAAGCTGACCCTTCTTATCTTGCTTGTTTTAGGGCTTGCCGTCGGTTTGGCAAAACCCCTTGCAAATAAGCTTCAAGAACGTTTAGGGCTTGATTTAAGAGGGGGTGTCCACGTAGTTTTTGAGGCGGTTCCTACTCCTGAGACGCCGGTTACTGCGGATTCCATTACCCGGTTAATTGCTACGTTCAGGAACAGGGTTGATGCCCTGGGGGTCACCGAACCTGTAATTCAACCGGAAGGCTCGAGGCGGGTTGTCGTAGAATTGCCAGGCGTTAAGGATCCGGAAGAGGCCGTGCGCGTGCTCCCGCGCACCGCCCACCTTGAATTCAAGACTGAAGATGGGAAAACCGTTCTGACCGGGAAGGACCTGATAGACGCCCGCGCCCAGTTGAATCCGGGGAACAATGAACCCGTAGTGCTGCTTAAATTTAACAAGAAGGGTGCAGAGATTTTCGGGCGGGTTACGACGGCGAATGTCCAGAGGAGGATCGCCATTTTTCTTGACGATCAACTCCTGACCGCTCCTGTTGTGGAGGAGCCGATCACAACCGGAGACGCGGTGATCAGGGGGGGCTACGAAACCTTGAAGGAGGCCCAGCAGGACGCGGTGCTGCTGCGTTCTGGTGCGCTTCCCGTAAAGGTCAAGTTAATGGAGAAGCGAAGCGTAGGCCCCAGCTTGGGGAAGGATTCCCTGGACCGGAGCCTGCGCGCCGGGATGATTGGTATTGCCTTTATTTTCATCTTCATGCTGCTCTATTACCGGGTTCCGGGTTTAGTGGCGGATCTTTCGCTGTTCGTTTACGGCTTGATTGTGATCGGTATCTTCCTCTTAATTAATGCAACTCTCACACTACCAGGAATAGCGGGCTTCATTCTCTCCTTTGGAATGGCGGTAGATGCCAATATTATTATCTACGAAAGGTTGAAGGAGGAGTTGAAAACAGGAAAGACTTTACGCGCCGCCATTGATGCCGGTTTTCGCCATGCCTTTCGGGCTATTTTAGATGCCAATGTCACTACCTTGATTGCGACAGCAGTGCTTTATTACTTTGGGAGCGGCCCCATCCGGGGTTTTGCCGTTACATTGAGCATCGGTATTTTAACCAGTATGTTTACGGCAATTATGTTCACCCGTTTTGTTTTACATTTGGTAGCACGGTCGCGGTTGATTTTAAATCCTAAGGCTTACGGTGCCTGAATCTGGGGAGGGGCTAGAGCAGAATGAACCTGATTAAACTGAGAAAGTTTTGGTATCTCATTTCTCTGCTGGTGATTATTTCGGGCCTCGTTTCTCTTTTTACGAGAGGCCTGAATTACGGGATTGATTTTACCGGGGGGAGCCTGATTGAGGTTAAGTTCGAACATTCTGTCACTTTGCGGGATGTTCGAACCCTATTGGATGAAATAGATCTTGGTGAGGGAAGCAGGGTCCAGACCTCTGCCGGGAATACAGTGCTCATCCGCACCCGGGACCTCACACAAGAAGAAAGCGATGAGTTGTTAAACGGCCTGCGGCAAAAAATAGGAACCTTGGAGTTGTTGCGGAATGAAAAGGTGGGGCCCGCAATCGGAAAGGAGCTCAGGAACAAAGCTCTTTTATCCTTGGCGATTGCCTTTGTCTTGATGATCATTTATATTACAATCCGCTTTGAGTTTCGCTTTGCCCTCGCCGCAATTGTTGCCCTGTTCCACGATATTTTGGTAACGGTGGGTTTAGTATCCCTTTTAGGGCTCGAGGTGGAAGGCGCCTTTATTGCAGCCCTTTTGACCATTGTAGGTTATTCCATTAATGATACAATTATCATCTTCGACCGGATCCGGGAGAACCTGGGCAAACGCAAAAAAGAACCGCTCGATGAAGTTGTTCACACCAGCATCATGCAAACCCTGGCCCGTTCTATTAATACCGTGCTTACCGTGATTTTCTGTTTGGCGGCTTTGATTATTTTCGGAGGGGTGACGATCAGGGCATTTAGCATGACGATGCTGATCGGGATAATCAGCGGCGCCTACTCTTCGATCTTTAACGCAAGTCCTGTCTGGTACGACTTGCGGCGTTTAGCTGCCGCCTCTTGACAGTTAGGAGAAGGTGTGTTATTTTATGTAAAAAAACGACTTTGGTTTAGGTCAAAATTGTAAAGTGAAAAGTACTTGAAAATCGTCGTAAGGCAACAGGTGCCCGATCCGGGAGAATAGGGAATCAGGTGAAAATCCTGAGCGGTCCCGCCACTGTAAGCAGGTACGAGCCCAAAGGTTCCACTGGGTTGGCCCACCAGCCCGGGAAGGATGAGGGAGGATGAACTGCGAGCCAGGAGACCTGCCTGTTAGCCGGGATTTCCTTTCAGGAAAAGGGGAAGCGTGCGGGATGATGGTAAAGTCCCCAGCCGGAATGGTTGGGGGCTTTTTGTGTTCTGCTCGCAAACCGCGTCGGCGCGGTTTAATATCAAAGTAGGGAGGGTTTGCCTTGTTGCTCGAAAGTACAATTGAGAGGATTGGAGAAATTCACGCAGGGGCGCGTGCAGAGGCGCAGAGGAGGCTGGATCATCTCACAAAACCACCCGGGAGTTTAGGTATGCTGGAGGAGATGGCGGTTCAAATTGCCGGAATTACCGGGCAAAGTTTGCCATGGCTTGAAAACAAGGCTGTTATCGTTATGGCCGGGGATCACGGGGTGGTAGCAGAAGGGGTAAGCGCCTATCCTCAGGAAGTAACTCCTCAGATGGTAAGAAATTTTTTGCAGGGTGGAGCCGCTATTAAT
>DAOURU010000311.1 GCA_030627585.1 Bacillota bacterium | reverse complement strand
GCTCCGTAGGCAATTACCCGGGGTTCGGGCGCGCGGATTACCTCGGTCCCGAGTTCTTTTCTTGCAACCTCTACCCCGTTCTCAGTAGTTATCTCGGCCTTCTTCAAGAGAAGCCCGGGCCGCCCGGGGGCGCGCACCTCGGTTTTCCCCGGAGGCAGCCAGTAATCCCGCACCCGCTTCACCGGATAAGGAAGGGGCACATCCTCGGTAACGATCCGGTTGCGGACACGGATCACTTTGATTTCGGGGATTTTTTCCTCTCCGGTCACGACTCGGGCTTCGGCCCGGTCCTTTTTTCCCAACTCGATCCCGGCATCCGCTAAGATCTTTTCAATCCGGGGGAAAGGAGCACGCGTAACAACAGATGTGCCGTCTGCCTCCACCTTTATAGGCGTATCTTCCAAAGCCTGAAAGGACACCCTTCCTCCCTTCGTCAGGCTGATTCCAATATGAACCGCCCGGCGCACCTCGGAAGGCGGCAGTTTATTAAAAAAGTCCTGCCACAAAACACCTACCGCGGCAGGGAACGAAGTCTTCGCCCAGACCCCGCCCACCTGGAATAAAAGCAAAGCTAAAGCCAGGGCGGCACCGAACAACAAGGTTTTGCGCGGGACGCGCCCCCGCTTCTCTTTTTCATTCAAAAACAGAATTTCTAGTCTGGTCACAAACAACCCTCCCCCTACTGGGAACTGGTTTTTTCACCATTATTTCCCATTAATGCCGGAATTATACCAGCAAGGAGGGGAGAGATTTTTGAGGGTACAAAGGTTATCAGGGGAGGTTTTTCAAATTCAGGTGACCGGGAGGCGAAAGAAGCGGCAGGCGTTGGCAGTCGTGACAGCCGCAACCCGGGCCGGAGAGATCCCCTTGATCCGGGAGACCGCTTCGGCCACGGCCGTTAAATAGGAGGGCTCGTTCCGCTTGCCCCGCCAGGGCTGGGGGGCAAGATAGGGGCAGTCGGTTTCCAAAAGAAGCCGGTCAAGGGGGGCATTTTTGACCACCCCGGCCAATTCCTCTGATTTCGAAAAGGTAACGGGGCCCGCGATTCCTAGATAGTAGCCCCGCGCCAAACACTCCTCCGCCATGCGGAGTCCCCCGGAAAAACAGTGCAAAACAACACCGGGAAGACCGGGGAAATCCTTTAAAACGGCAAGAGTCTCCCGGTGGGCGGCGCGGTCATGAATGATGACGGGAAGATTGAACTCCCCGGCAAGCTGCAGCTGCCGCCGGAAGACATCCTCTTGCACCTCCCGCGGGGAAAGGTTGCGGTAAAAATCAAACCCCATTTCCCCCAGCGCCATAACCTGATCGTTTTGGGCAAGAATCCGCAGGCCCTCCCAGGCACGCGGAGCAACCCCCGCGGCATCATGGGGATGAATCCCAACGGCCGCGTAAATGCGGGGAGATGCCTGGGCGAGCTGAACCGCCTGGCGGGAAGAGGTGAAATCGATGCCCGGACAGACGATTGCATCAACGCCGGCTTCCCGCGCCCGCGCCTGGACCGCCTCCAGGTCCCGGGCGTATTTCGAGTCGTTCAGGTGGGCATGCGTGTCAACCAGCACGCAGTCTTTTGAATTCATCAAAACACCTTCCAATCCCGAATCATCCCTGGTTTTTTGAAAGGCAGGGCAACAGATCTCAGAGCGTAACTACCTTGCCTTTTGGCATTTTCAGAGAAGACCTTCATGCCGCTCATGCGGCACCATCAGAAGTACGAAAATAAAGGGTTATCCTTGCAGGCGAAGCGACCTTACGG
>DAOURU010000182.1 GCA_030627585.1 Bacillota bacterium | reverse complement strand
CTTGAAGGGCGCGGTCGATGCGAAGCATCGCAAGCTTGATAATATCAGCGGCGCTCCCCTGGATCGGGGTGTTGACTGCGGTTCTCTCACCGAAAGCGCGTACTGCCCGGTTGCTGCTCAAAAGATCCGGGAGAAACCGGCGCCTCTTTAATAAGGTACTTACATAGCCTCTTTCCCGGGCGGATCGGATTGTTTCCTGAATAAACCGCTTTACACCCGGGTGCTGGTAAAAATAGTTTTCAATGTAGGCATGCGCCTCCTCCCGGCTCACTCCGATATCCCTTGCTAAACCAAAATCTGTAATTCCGTAGACAATCCCAAAATTGACACCCTTTGCTCTGCGGCGCAGATCGGGGGTGACTTCCCCGGGCGCAACCCCAAAAACTTCGGCAGCCGTCCTGACATGAATATCCTCTCCGCACCGGAATGCCTCAAGCAAATTTTCATCCTGAGACATATGGGCAAGAATTCTCAATTCAATTTGGGAATAATCGGCGGTCAAAACCAACCACCCTGGGACTGATGGGACAAAGGCGCGCCTGATTTTTCTTCCCAGTTCCATTTTAATGGGGATATTCTGAAGATTCGGCTCCGTGCTGCTTAACCTGCCCGTTGCGGTAGTTGTCTGGTTAAATGTTGTATGAACCTTTCCCGTCTCCAAATTAATCAAACCCCGAAGCCCGTCAATGTAAGTGGACTTAAGCTTCATTAACTGGCGGTACTCCAGCAGCTTAGCAGCAATGTCGTGGTAGACAGCTAATTCTTCTAAAACAGAGGCATCCGTACTGTATCCCGTCTTGGTTTTCTTGATTACGGGGAGTTTAAGCTTTTCAAAGAGGATCTGCCCCAACTGCCGGGGGGAGTTAATGTTAAAACTCTCACCTGCCAGATCATAGATTTCCTCAGTTAAGGCATCCAGCCGGGAACCGAACTCCCGCGACATTTCTTCCAGTCGAGTTGCATCGAGCTTTACCCCTGCCAGTTCCATCCGGGCCAAGACCGGAGATAAAGGCAATTCGAGATCTCGATAGAGAGGAAGCAATCCGGCCGCCTGCAACTCTGCCTCAAGCATCGGCCACAGTTTATAAATGGCTGCAGCCTGCCGGCCTGGATTTGTTTCCTCAGAGGATGAGAAAGCGATGACCTCGTTGAGATACTTAAGCGACGTTTCTTCCAGCGTTGGATTGGAAGAAGCGGAATTTAGCAAATAAGCGGCGAGCATGGTATCCCCCGTAATCCCGCGCAAACTTATTCCATGACGCTCCCAAATCACGAGTTCCCCTTTGGCATCGTGGCACAACTTCGCGCAGTCAGGGCCGGCAAGAACCTCGCCCAGGCAGGAAAGCATTTCTGTCCGCAGCGCAAGATCGGAGGGGAGTTCGACTGTCGCGCTTGCTTCCTCTCCCCAAGCCAGACCCAAACGGGTTAAGGGCGCCCTCAGGGGAGGAAAGGGGCCCCGGTCTGCACTGACGGCGACTTGGCACGCCTCTTTAATTTGAGCCACTACAGAAAACAGTTCGCGGGGTTGTTGAATCAACCGGCATGGTTTTTCGCCGTGAGAAATAGTTAAGGCTGGCGGCAATTCAGACTGCATGTTTTTTAGTAATGTTTTAAACTCCAGCTCTTGAAAAATACCGACCAAGCGCTCATAATCCGGTGGACAAACAAGCAAATCGGAAAAATTAACCGCAATGGGAACATCTGAAGCGATGGTTGCCAATTTCTTGCTCAAAATTGCCTGATCCCTGTAGCGTTTTAAGAGTGAGGCGGCTTTTGGGGGAAGCGCCGCGAGGTTGGCGAGGCAATTTTCAATCGTCCCGAACTCTTGTAGCAGTTTAACCGCCGTCTTTTCCCCAATTCCGGGGACCCCTGGAATGTTGTCGCTGGGATCTCCAACCAGCCCTTTTAAATCGGGAATTTGTCCCGGCGTCACTCCGTAGCGCTTTTTGACTTCTTCCTCCGTAAAACGATCCAGCTCGCTGATCCCTTTCCGCGTAATCAGGGCTTTTGTCTTTTCGGCAACCAGTTGGAGCATATCCCGATCCCCTGTCACAATCAGCGTTTCGATCTCCTGAGCCGCGGCAGCCTTGACAACAGCACCGATCAAATCATCGGCCTCATACCCATCCATCTCAAAAATAGGAATTTGAAGGGCGTGCAGGATTTTTTTAATCAGGGGAAACTGGGGGCGGAGTTCTTCGGGAGTTCCCTTGCGATGAGCCTTATACGCCTCAAAATCCTGGTGGCGAAAGGTGACTTTTCCTTTATCGAAAGCAACTGCCAGATAATCCGGCTTCTCTAAACGCACTACTTTTTGCAGCATATTCGTAAAGCCGTAAACCGCATTGGTAAAAAGCCCCGTCGTTGTTGTCAGCAGGGGAAGGGCGTAAAAGGCGCGATGGGCGAGACTATTTCCGTCGAGAACAACAAGTTTCTTCATTACCACGCAATCTCCTATTCTTACTCAGAAGAGTTTGATCTTATAATTCCAACCTTGTCCCTAACCTCAAGCGAGACCCCCAATTCCTTTGCAAGAACCGCGGTCCGTTGCAGAATCCGGTCGGCCTCGCTGCCTGCTGCCAGGCGCGGCTGTTCATTCTGAATCAGGACCGGATAAATTAAAGCCTCCTGAAGCCACGGCCCCTGAAAACGTACTTGTAAGAGCAATCCTTCCTGACACTTGGGGCGGCGCTGGCGGTCATAAACGAAATTCCCCAGGCTGTATGCAATTAAAGAGCCCTTGTAAAATTCCATGCCCTGCAAACAATGGGGGTGGTGGCCAAGAATTAAATCGGCCCCTGCGTCAACAAGGCTGTGGGCAATTTCCCTCTGGGCCGGGGTCGGGTAATCCGAATATTCTGTTCCCCAATGAAGAGAAACAACTATTAAATCCACCTGCCCCTCAAGGGACCGGATTGTATTTTCGAGTTGTTCCTTTTTCAGGGCGGCGACACCAGGCTGCTTCTCCGCGGCCTCAAGCATGCGGGGATACTCCCAGCTCCAGAAAATATCCGCCATTTCTGTTGCAGCCAGGAAGGCAATTTTATAGCCATCGACTTCTTTCACAACAGGCCGGAGCGCCTCGGTATTGTTTTTTCCCCCGCCGACAGGCTCAATCCCCGCCTTTCTTAACACGGCAAGGGTCTCGAGAAAAGCCGGACTGTCGTAGTCAAGGGTATGGTTGTTCGCAACACTCATGAGATCGTAGCCGGCCATTTTTAAGGCCCCGGCACCGTTCGGGTCGCCGCGAAACCAAATCCCTTTACCCGGCAACGGGGTCCCCTGCCGGGAAAGAGGGGATTCCAGGTTGCCAAAGGTGAGATCGCCGGCTTGGAGCAAAAGTGCCACTTGTTGAAAGGGATAAAATCTCCCCTTTTTCTCCATTGCATCTGCAACACGGCGGCCCAGCATCACATCACCGCTGGCAACCAGGGTAAAGGTTGCTGGGGGAGGAGCTTCGTTTTTAACAAAAAGGGCTAAAGGCGACCAGAAACCCCGGCCCAGGTTCCAGGCAAGCAGGGCCGCAACTGCATACAAAACCAGCACAAATCCCGTGGCATAAAAAAGCCTTGCTGCCGCCAACTTATTTTTCGAAGCAGGCCCGATCCGGGCGTTTTTGGTACCGGGAAGCGGTTTCATGCTACCCCTTCTCGGAAACATATTTTCT
>DAOURU010000064.1 GCA_030627585.1 Bacillota bacterium | reverse complement strand
CCCAGGCGCTCGTTGATCTCGTTTAACTGCTGCTGTAAAAACCCGGCTTGCTGCTTGAGAAATGCTGCTTCATCCTGTGCTACATCCTGACCCTGTCCTGCTGCCCAGGGTCCCGGTAGTTGCCCCGCACCAAATGCTGCTCCTGGATATGCCCACCAGCGCCGGGGAAGCCAGGGGAAAAACCGGCAGAAAGGTGAAGGGTTGCCTCTCCCCCAGCCGCCGCCTGCCCAAGATGCAGGGCCGGGCCCGCCTTTCCAAAAACCGGGTCCAAAATAGAACCGACCGCGTGGCATATTTTTGCACCTCCCTTCCCCTGATACTTCTAACTGCTTCCCTCAGATACCACTTACCATCAAGCGCAAGCGCTTTTTCTCTGCATTGCTGCATTTTCGCAGTAACCGTAAAATTGGCAGGAATAATCCATGTTCGAAAATCCTGCTTTCTTAATACGCGCTCTGCTCAGGTGAACCTCCGCGAAAGAAACCAGCTATCAAGCTGAATCCTGCGAACTAAACCCAGCTTTATGAAAAGGCCAAGGTTGCGGTAAACGGTCGCGAGCCCCAGTTCAGGACAGATTCTTTTCGCTTTCCGGAACAATTCATAAGGAGTGAAATGAAGGCTACCGCTAACCACCGCGGAATTGCCTTCCTCTGCGAGGACCGCCCTTACCTGGACCGGCTTGCCAGCCACCCTGACCACCTCCAGGAGTTCCTTCTGACCCGGGCAAACCGCTTATCCTGTGGACAGATCCTCTCCCGCAGTTTGGACAGGTTAGATTCATACCCCGCTGCCCGGTTCCAAAGGGCACTTCGAATTCGTAGCTGCAGACTGCACATTTAAATCTTCGGACTGCCGGCACCTCGAAATCACCTCCCTCGATCCGGATTGCTTTTCCGTTAACAAGGGCCTCCGCGATTTTGGAGCGCGCTGCGTATAAAACACGCTGGAAAGTGGTACGGGAGATTCCCATTTGGGCGGCGCACTTCTCCTGATCCAATTCTTCCAGATCCTTCAAGCGGACTGCCTCCAACTCTTCTATCGATAAACAAACCTCTTCCAAATCCCGAAGAGGAACTCCTGCTGGTTTATAAAACGTTTCGGGAGGGAGAAACTGCACCCACCGCCTTCTCCTTCTTCTCGGAATTTTAATCACCTACCGTGGAGTGCCCCATCTTTATAATGGGCATATGCCCATTTCTATTTAAAGTATACAAAAAGAGAGCAAAAAATTCAAGGTTTTCTCAAAAATTTTTTTAAACATGCCCGGGTGGGCTGAGGGAATTTTTTTCAGCCAGGTTCCCGTTGAGCACTGGCATGAGGCACTGGGTGATCTCGCTCTGGCCGATGCGATTCTCGACCGCCTGATTCACAATGTTCATAAGAACAAGAGGAAGTGGTGCCTCACAATTCCTGGAACTTTAGAGACAGTGTGATAAATTGAAATGCCGGGCGTCGCTTCGCCCCCCTCGACGTATTGGGTTTTTATTGATAAACTGATTTTCAAGGAGTGTCTACCATCCTTTCGATTGCAGGTCTTTTTTGGGCTAGCAGACCAAAAAATGCCGGAAAGATAAAAAAACAGGGGGGTCGCCTGCAAGATGATTTTTGGATTTGGTATTGGGAATAAAAGAGTAAAGGACTTAAGAAAAGATCAAGGCCTGACAGCAAGAGAGCTTGCCCTGCGTGTGAAGGTTGAAACAGTCGAAATACTCAAAATTGATGAAATGAAACTTAAGGACGTACCCGAACCTTTAAAGGGGAAAATCACCCCGATCCTAAAAGGGAAGCACATGGATAGGATTCCCTGGTGATTTAGGGACAACTTCCGCGGCATTACTTAAAACAGTTTGGCTTATGCAGTTTGGGCCGGCGTGGGGACAGCGTTGATTGCCGTAATTGGAATTTTATGCTTTGATGAATCAGCGAACATCATTAAGATAGTCAGTATTGGTTTAGTTATTATTGGGTTGATTGGCTTGCACTTAAGCGCAGGAACAAACTAAAAACTTCTTGACTGCTTGCAAAAAAAGAACCCTATTTTATGCGAGAAAGGAGGCTGCTCTCTTTTTCAATAAGTTTGTCAAACAACTTCAGGTAGTTTAAAATATTCGTGGTAATCAAAAAGTTTTTGCGCACCTTTTCTTTTCCGGCCTTGCCCATCTCCTCGGCCAGGGTGGGGTTCCTTAATAATTTAAGGACCTTTTCAGCGCATTCTTCTACTGTCTCCACCAAGTACCCGTTAACACCATCATCGATCTGGTACTTTATCCCTCCGATATTGCCCCCGATAACAGGTGTTTCCTTCCAGAACCCCTCCGCAACGGTTAATCCAAAACCTTCCCGGATGGATTTCTGGATCAAGACATTGGAGATAGTCTGAAAAGCGTTGACTTCGAGATTAGAAATACCATTAACCTCGGTAACAATTTTAATGTCGTAATCTTCCCCGGCCTTTCGCAAAGTCCGGTATAAATAATCCCACCCCTCGGGGTCATCTGTAGCCATCGACCCAACTAGAGCCAACTGGACGCTAGGAAATTCTTTCTTGACAATTTTATATACATCGATTACTCCCAAAGGATCTTTCCAGGGATCAAAGCGGGAAACCTGAGAGATTAAGGGCCTGTTAATGTCCACTCCAAAGCGGCTGGTGATTGTTTGCGCCTCTTCTTTCTCCAAAGGTATATTCTTGGGACTGAGAGGGTCAATTGTTGGTGTGAAGAAAGTAAGGTTGGGCAAGCTTTCGTACTCCTTCACAAAGTCAGGCATAGTAAAAATACATGCATCATAATGCTTGATATATTGATATAAAAAGCGCCAGGATTCCGGGTCGGGTGTAGAAGTATCGATATGGCAGCGCCAGATCCATTTTGTTGTATCATTGTCACGCCGGAAATTGATAAGTGCTGCCGGCTGAGGATCATGCACAACAATAAAATCGTAGTCCCAATCTTTAATGGTGGCAGCATTCATTTCATTATACTCGAGATAAATTTTTTTTGCTTCGGGGCTGAATGTCCCCTCCTCCCCCTGCAAACAGTTATGAAAGGCTTTTGTTACAGCATAAAACTCTTTCGCGCCCTTTATTTTCCACCAATCTATTCTTATGCCCAGATCTCGAGAGAGCGGCACCAGAGAATGAAGGATCTCCGCGACGCCACCTCCGAAGGACGTAGTATTGACCATTGCTATTTTTTTGTCCTGGATTCTTTTGACATAATAATCCAACTGCAGTTTAGTATCGATATCAATTATCTCTTCATAATCCACGTATCTTTTTTCGAGAGTTTTTACAGGCTCCATGTCACGACCCCTTTTACAATATTTTTTGAATTATGGTTATACTTATTTTCGAAGGAAACAAAGCTTTTTAGAAAGGACCATTTATACTATGTTCAAAATGGGCGCAAATATTATTGACCGCGCAAAAAGCAAAATTGCATTTAGAGTATTTGCTTATAATAAACGAAAAGTCAGTGTTGTCATCAAGACGGGCGAGCAGCAAAAGGTCTTCCCGATGGCCGAGGAAAAACCCCACATTTACAGCACGGTAATTGAAGGGCTGGGATTAAACCTTTTATACAAGTTCAGGATAGACGATGAAGGAGAATTCCCTGACCCCTACTCAAACTTCCAGCCTTTTGGCGTACACGGTTTTTCCCAGTTGATTGACCACGAAGAATATCAATGGCAGGATGGGAACTGGAAAGGAGAAAACCCGGAAGAGCTAATGATCATGGAAATTCATGTGGGGACCTTTACCAAGGTCGGCACATTTCAAGCAGTAGTCGAGAGGCTTGACTATCTGCTCGAATTGGGAGTTAACACCATCGAGTTAATGCCTGTCGTGCAGACCCCAGGAAGGTGGAATTGGGGGTATGACGGGGCCAACCTGTTCAGCGTCTACCATAACTACGGCACTCCAGATGACTTAAAATATCTGGTAGACCGCTGCCACCAAAAACAGATAGCCGTGATCCTGGATGTTGTTTACAATCATTTTGGACCGGAAGGGAACTACCTGCCCGTCTATGGGCCCTATTTTACCTTCAAACACAAAACCCCCTGGGGGCCCGCCGTAAATTTCGATGACCGCTATTCCGAATACACCAGAAACATGGTTCTGGACAATGTCCGGTACTGGCTGGAGGTCTTCCGTTTTGATGGCTTGAGATTGGATGCCGTTCATGCCATTAAAGACAACAGCCCTCTCCACATTCTCCAAGAAATAAGCACGACTGCAAAGGATGTGGCTGCCAGGCAGAACCGCAAAAAGTTTGTGATTGCCGAAAGTGATGAAAATGATGTCCGCCTGATCAACCCGCCGGAAAAAGGAGGCTACGGGATTGACGCCCAGTGGCTCGATGATTTTCACCATTGTATCCATACAGTTTTAACAGGAGAAAACCGGGGCTATTATATCGACTACGGCCGTATTACCGACCTGCAAAAAGTCTACAAGAACTATCTCTACACCGGGCAGTATTCGATGTACTGGAAAAAGGAACGCGGAACTGACGGTTCCCAGAATCCCGGGAAGCAATTTGTAGTTGCCCTTCAGAACCACGATCAGGTCGGCAACCGCGCTCACGGTGATCGAATCTCCACTCTCGTAGATTTCCCCTATCTAAAAGCAGCCGCCGGAATGGTGCTTTTCTCCGCTTACATACCTTTGATTTTCATGGGTGAAGAATACGGCGAAAAGAACCCTTTTCTTTTCTTTACAGACTACCAGGACCCCAAATTAAAAAAAGCTGTCTCCAAGGGAAGAAGGGAGGAATTTAAAGCCTTCGGTTGGGAGAATATTCCTGACCCCCAGGATATGCAATGCTTCTATCGTTCAAAGTTAACGCCGCAACATGAATGGAGCGAACAAAACCATCAATTGTTTAACTTTTATCGAGACGTGATCAGGTTAAGGTTTACCCACCCCGTCCTCAAAAAATTAGACAAAAAAAACCTGAAAGTAAGAGTAGATACAATAAAAAGGCTCGTCGAAATAAGCCGGTGGAACCACCGGATAAAATTAACGGGCCTGTTTAACCTGGGTGACGAAGAAATCGCAATCACGGATTATCCGGGCAAGCAGATCTTCAACTCTGCCTGGAAGATTTATGGCGGGGAGGAAGAAGGGGAAAGCCAGAGATTGCAAAAAGGTCAGATGGTGATCTTCGAAACCTCCCGAACTACATCCTGACGGGTGCGGGGTGAAAATACTTCTCAATATCCCGCTCGCTCATGGAATCAATCCTTTCGATCATCGCCGGGAAAAGCGGTGGGTAGAGTTCATGCAGGTAATGGTACATCTTTTCTACCAGGTATTCCACATCCGGGCTTTCACCCCACACTCTTTGGATATAATCTGTAGCCATATATACGGCCAGGGAGTATCCCTGTAAAAGGTTCAAAAAGCGGTGTAATTCATGCGGTGTTCTCTGGTTAACAGTATATAGCTCTTTTGCCTTCTCTAACGCTTCTCTCTTCCACTTCTCAATATGCTCGAACAGAGCATATGCAGTTGAGAGATCTGCCCCTCGTTCTCCGGCGAAACTATCCAAACCATACCGCAAGTAATTGACACGACTGTCGATAAAAACCTTTAAGGTTTCACAAAGCCCCACAAAATTTCGGGGATCGATCTTCTTGAACCTTCGGTCAAAAATTAAGCCATAGGTATTGTCCCCCAGTTTTTGAAGCAAAACAGAACATAGTAAATACCCTTTCAAGCAGGGTCGTTTCTGTCTTCCTTCTGTCGGCCTCCAGCCCCAGTTGCACGCCCTCTTCATCAATCTCAAGTATAAAACCGCCTGGGAATCAAGGCTTTCCCGCGCCAGGTCGTAGCCGGTATCCCCAAGACGTTCCACACTAACAGGAACCTCAGGAGAAATGCCGAAATTATCAAGGAGTGAATCGAAGATGCCGCAGTAATACTTTCCGTTTTCCCAGAATACGAGGGGATGATCATAAAGCCCTGTTTTGTGGATGTCATAACGGCTGACACCGGTTACTCCCAGCGGAGGGTAATGCCCGTCGGCCCTGAGTACCAGCCTGATCTCCGGAGTCCAGCAAATTTTATCAAATTTCAAAACCGGAAGTTTATTGATTTCTTGGGGTGTCAGCACTTCATCGAAATACTGATCCGGAGCAACAAAGTTCACCTTGTACCTGGCTTTATCTTCCTCCAAAATATCTTTCCATGCCTTTTCCATGATTTCGAGGGCGATATCGCCGAAATCCATCAGCTCCAGGTCCTGGATATATACAAGCAACCCCTTATCAGGAGCGTTTGCGAGTTCCCGGCGCAGCACCTTTTTATACATTTCCACCCCCTCCTCCATGCTGATGGGAAACTTTTCCTGTTCTCCCAACAAGTACTCATTATCAAAGACCGGAAAATCCCCCAGCATGTATCCCTGTGACTTGACGGCATCCCTTTTCATCTTCGTAATCGGGCGCCAGATCTCCTGGGAAATGGGGAAGTTGCGAGGAAGGGCGATAATATTTTTCCGTGGAGCTTTTATGAGAAAGGGCTTGTATATGCAGTTTCCTTCCCCTTGTAATTCAAAGGGAGCCTTTTTCTCATCCAGGTG
>DAOURU010000087.1 GCA_030627585.1 Bacillota bacterium | reverse complement strand
CCATTTTGAGGAGGGTTGCTAATGCTAAAGCCACTTGGTGACCACGTAGTAGTGAAACCTCTCTCGAAGGAGGAAAAAACAGAAGGGGGGATTATCCTTCCCGATACCGCAAAGGAAAAGCCCCAAGAAGGAGAGGTGATCGCAGTGGGCCCGGGCCGTCTCCTTGAAAATGGAAGGCGCGTCGAGCCTGAAGTCAAAGTTGGGGACAAGGTCATCTACGCAAAATACGGTGGCACCGAAGTCAAAATTGAGGGTGAAGAATACCTCATCATGCGGGAAAACGATATTTTAGCGATTAGAGAATAAGGCTCAACCGCAAGCGGAACTTTTTGCCCAAGTAGAACTTTTTAACTGAGGAGGTAATCAGATTTATGCCTGCCAAGCAAATTGTCTTCAATGTTGAAGCGAGACGCAAGCTTGAAAGAGGAGTCAACATTGTCGGGGAGGCTGTAAAAACAACACTGGGGCCGAAAGGCCGGAACGTCGTGTTGGAGAAAAAGTTTGGCTCTCCGACAATTACTAAGGACGGGGTAACCGTAGCAAAAGAAATCGAACTGGAAGATCCCTATGAAAATATGGGAGCTCAGCTTTGCAAAGAAGTCGCTTCAAAAACAAACGAAATTGCCGGGGACGGGACGACAACAGCAACTGTGCTCGCTCAGGCCATTGTTACCGAAGGCCTAAAAAACGTCACCGCCGGAGCAAACCCCATCTTCTTGAAGCGCGGGATTGACAAAGCTGTTGAAAAAGCAGTCGATGCCATGAAAAAATTCAGCATCCCGGTAGAAACCAAGGAATCAATCACCCACGTTGCAGCTATCGCCGGAAACGATAAAGAAATTGGAGAACTGATCGCCGAAGCAATGGAGAAAGTAGGAAAAGACGGCGTCATTACCGTTGAAGAATCCAAGGGTATGGAAACCTCAGTAGAAGTTGTTGAAGGAATGGAATTCGACCGCGGCTACATCTCTCCTTACTTTATCACCAACGCCGAAGCTATGGAAGCAGAACTTGAAGAGCCCTACATATTAATCCACGAGAAAAAGATCTCTGCCGTCGCCGACTTCCTCCCGCTCCTGGAGAAGGTTGTGCGGACAGGCAAGCCGCTCCTGATCATTGCCGAGGATGTAGAAGGGGAAGCTCTCGCCACCCTGGTTGTGAACAAGCTGCGCGGAATTCTCACGTGTACCGCGGTGAAGGCGCCTGCCTTTGGCGACCGCCGCAAGGCGATGCTCGAGGACATTGCAATTCTGACAGGCGGCACCTTCATTTCCGAAGACATGGGGTACAAACTGGAGAACGTGGACATTAACATGCTCGGTCGGGCGAAGAAGGTGAAAATCGGCAAAGAGAAGACCACGATCGTTGAAGGTTACGGTTCCTCCGATGATGTCAAGGCGCGCGTCAACCAGATCAAGGCCCAGATTGATGAGACAACATCCGACTACGACAGGGAAAAACTCCAGGAACGCCTGGCGAAACTGGCCGGTGGTGTTGCCGTGATCAAGGTCGGAGCTGCCACCGAAACCGAACTCAAAGAGAAAAAGCACCGGATCGAAGACGCCCTTTCTGCGACCCGCGCCGCTGTTGAAGAAGGGATTATCCCTGGTGGAGGGACGGCCCTGGTCAACGTAATTTCTGCTTTGGACGAAATAAACATTGCGGGTGACGAGCGGGTTGGCGTTAAGATCGTGCGCCGGGCGCTGGAAGAACCGCTCCGCCAGATCGTTGAAAACGCCGGCCTGGAAGGATCGGTTGCCATCGAGCGGATCAAGAACGAAAAACCGGGCATCGGTTTCGATGCCATGACCGAAGAATATGTAGATATGGTTAAAGCAGGAATCGTAGACCCGTACAAAGTAACCCGGAGCGCCCTCCAGAACGCCGCCAGCATTGCTTCGATGCTGTTGACAACAGAAGCGCTGGTGTCAGAAATTCCGCAAAAGAAAGAAAAGACTCCGCCCTATCCCGGCCCGGAAATGGACTACTAAGCAGCCAGCGGCTCCTCCAAAACAGTGTTGCGGGAAAGGCATTACAGCCCCCGGCAGAAAGCGCGGGGGCTTATTTTTTATCATAAATGTCGACGGGGTTAATTTTACTTGGTTGACATTTGGGGGGCACCGTGGTAAGATTAAGGAAAATTTTTTGGGAGGGATTGCCTTGACAGCGAACGCGTGGGAAGGAGTGGAGAATTTGCGCCAGGAGGTATTCCACTGGCGGAAAACAACAAGCCTCCCGGTAAAGCTGGGACTGAGCCTGCTTGGCGCCGCGGTAATCGGCCTGACGGCCCAGATTAAAATCCCCCTCTCCTGGACGCCGGTTCCCATCACCGGTCAAACCTTTGCCGTTCTTTTGATGGGCGTCCTGCTGGGCGCGGGAGGAGGTTTTTTGAGCACAACCTTCTACCTTGTGCTGGGCGGAGCAGGTGTTCCCTGGTTTGCCGCGGCCAGCAGCGGGTGGGCCGCACTGGCAGGGCCGACCGGGGGCTACTTGGCCGGCTTTATCCTGGCTTCATCCTTCATGGGTTTTATGTGCGACCGGTACTCTTTTGCGCGCCGGCTGCCGGGCCTAGTCCTGTTGATGCTGGCCGCTAACTTCATCTTCATCCACGGCGCGGGACTCCTCTGGCTGGGCCATGTCACGGGGGTCTGGGAACTTAAAGAGCTGCTCATGCTCGGCACGCTCCCCTTCATCTCCGGGGATCTCGTAAAGATCGCGGCTGCTTCGGCACTGGCGCGCAGCATCATCCCCCGGCGCAGGTTTTAGTCCCCGGAAGAAAATTTGCTAGAAAAAACAACTTAATAATACTTTTTTGAGGGCCGGCCGGATCTGTTTCAAATAGCGCCGGTCGTTTGTTTTGTCCAACTCATTTTTTGCTTTTCTAAAGGTAATGAAATTAGGGCAAGAGGTAAAAACTATTATGATATAATTTGTCCAGCATAAATCAGGGATAAACAGGTTACCAGGGCAGCGCTGTTTTCGCGCGCTGGAGCCGCAAAATTAAAAGGATTCAGAATTCGGCTGTCATACAATTACAGGAGGGCTTTTGCTTGCGCTGGTACAGTCTCAAACCGGAAGAAATTGCAGAAAAACTCGAAACAAATCTGGTGCAAGGGCTCCCTCCCGGCCAGGTACCGGAGCGGCTCGCCCAAATCGGTTACAACGAACTGGCAAAAACGAAAAAGAGATCCCCCTGGCAGATGCTGGTCGCCCAGTTTCGGGAATTTCTCGTCCTCCTGCTGGTCGCAGCCGCCATAATCTCGGCGGCGGTAGGAGAAGTGCTCGATGCAGGGGTTATTTTTGTAATCGTGGTCCTAAACGCTCTGATCGGCTTTGCCCAGGAATACCGGGCAGAAAAATCCCTGGAGGCCCTGCAGAAGCTGGCCGCGCCCAAGGCGCGGGTTGTCCGGGGGGGCGAAAAGCAGGAAATTGCAGCCCGGGAAATTGTGCCGGGTGATCTAATTGTAGTCGAAGCAGGAGATTTTATCCCTGCCGACGCCCGCCTCATTTCCAGCACAAACCTGAAAGTGGACGAATCGGCGCTCACCGGCGAATCCGAACCTGTAGAAAAACAGCCGCTTCCCCTTCCTGATGAAGAGATCGCGATCGGAGACCGCGTCAATCAGATTTTCATGGGAACGATTGCAACCTACGGAAAGGGCACAGCCGTCGTAGTGGCGACCGGCATGCAGACAGAAATCGGGAGGATCGCCGAAATGTTGGAAGAGGTGCCCCGGGAGCAGACACCCCTCCAGCGCAAGTTGGAAGAAATCAGCAAGTGGCTGGGGGGAGTCGCAGTTGCCCTCTGCGGTGTAATCTTCGCGACCGGCCTTTTGCGCCACATTGCCCCGTTCCAGATGTTTCTTATCGCAGTGAGCCTGGCGGTAGCCGCGATCCCGGAGGGGCTTCCGGCAGTAGTCACAATGGTGCTCGCCCTGGGCGTCCAGCGGATGGCCAGGCGGAAGGCGATTATCCGTAAACTTCCCGCCGTCGAAACACTCGGCTCCGCGACCGTAATCTGTTCTGATAAAACCGGGACCCTTACGAAAAACGAAATGACGGTAAAGTACCTTTATACCGGCGAAGACCTGATCAAGGTAAGCGGGGAGGGTTATGCCCCGCAGGGAGAATTTCGCGCCTGCAACCGCACCGGCGAAGAGGTGATTGATCCCCAGAAGGACCAAAACCTGAGGCTCTTGCTGACCATCGGCGCCCTTGCGAACAACGCCGAGCTGTGCCGGGAAGAAGGGGAGCCGAATCCCGCTGAAGAGGAAGATCTTGCCGCCGGCCTGGCGCCGCGGCGGAAATGGAAAGTGCTGGGCGACCCGACAGAGGGTGCCCTGGTAGTCGCAGCCCATAAGGCCGGACTTGCCGGAGAGAAACTTGCAGAACTTCACCCCCGCCTGAGAGAAATTCCTTTTGATTCCGACCGGAAAATGATGACGACAATCCACCTTTCGGCTCGGGATCACGATCCTGATGACCGCTATCCGGTAGAGGAACCGTATCTGGCATTCACCAAAGGTGCCTTTGATGTCATCCTCAACCGCTGCACACATATCTGGCAGGCGGGCCGCATCCTTCCGATGAGAGAAGAAATCAAACGGGAATTAATTTCCCGGAACGAGGAGCTTGCCGCCCAGGCGCTTAGGGTCCTGGGCATAGCCTTTCGACCGCTGGCGGAGATTCCGGAAACACTCATTCCCGAGGAAATCGAACAGGATCTTGTTTTTGTCGGCCTGGCGGCCATGATCGATCCCCCCCGCCCGGAAGCAAAGAAAGCCGTGGCAACCTGCCATCACGCGGGAATCCAGCCTGTGATGATCACCGGGGACCACAAGGTTACGGCCCTCGCCATCGCCCGCGAACTGGGGATCTACGAAGAAGGGGGGCTTGTTTTAACAGGAATTGAGTTGGACAGGCTGTCTGACGAGGAATTCCGGGAGCGCGTAAACAGGGTCTCCGTCTACGCCAGGGTTGCGCCGGAGCACAAGGTGCGTATCGTCGCGGCGCTCAAAGAAAAAGGGCATGTGGTGGCAATGACCGGGGACGGGGTAAATGACGCCCCTGCCCTGCGCCGGGCTGACATCGGGGCGGCAATGGGGATTACGGGAACAGATGTGGCGAAGGAAGCAGCCGACATGGTACTCGCCGATGATAATTTCGCAACCATTGTCGCCGCAGTAAAGGAAGGAAGGGTGATTTTTTCCAACATCAGAAAAACAGTGCACTACCTCCTCTCCTGCAACAGCAGCGAACTGCTCGCCATTTTCGCGGCAATCGTCCTGGGCCTCCCGAGCCCGCTCGTGGCCCTGCAAATCCTCTGGATCAACCTGGTTACAGACGGGCTTCCCGCCCTTGCCCTGGGTGTCGACCCGCCGGAGGCAGGGATTATGGACCGGCATCCCCGCGCTCCCCGCGCCGGAATTTTCGCCGGGAAAATGGGTTATTACATCGCGCGGCAGGGTCTTTTAATCGGCGCCCTTGCCCTCTTTGCCTTCTGGCTCGGCTGCCAGGGGCAATCAGAACTGCTCCCCCGGGCGAGAACCATGGCCTTCGGAACCCTGGCCCTGGCCCAAATTGT
>DAOURU010000209.1 GCA_030627585.1 Bacillota bacterium | reverse complement strand
CGATTTCTACGCGTGCATTTTGCAATAAACCAAAATTTTTCCGGTATGCCGAGAGAAGAGCAACCTCTATTGCTTCTAAAAGAGTTTCTATTTTAATTCCTTTTTCCTTTTCAATATCTTTGAGAGCATTGATAAATTCAATATTCATGCCTTATCCACCTCCCTTATCCCTGCAGAGATTAAAATATTTTCAGTTTTGCCTGACTGATTAATTTGTGGGGTATCATCAACCTGCCTTCATCTGTTTTGATAACTACCTGGTCATTTAGATAATCAATAAGTATGCCCTCAAACCTTCTTTTGCCTTGAAATTTGTCAAACGTTCTTAAAGAAACCTGAGAACCCCGGTAACGGGTGAAGTCCTCAGGTTTTCGCAACGGCCTTTCGACCCCGGGCGATGAAACCTCTAGGATATATTGATGAGGAATTAAGTCTGAGGCATCTAACTTGGAACTTAAAAACTTACTGACATTTTCGCAATCCGTGAGTTGAATGCTGTCCGGTTTGTCTATAAACACTCGCAGGAACCATTTGCCCCCCTCTTTTCTGTATTCCATATCAACCAGTTCAAGCGTGCTCCTCGTTAAAACAGGCTCGAGTAATTTAGTTATTATCTCGTATAATTCACCTTTTTTCAAAAAGAAACCTCCTTAAATAGGTCTAAAGTCCGAAATATGATTACGAAATAATAATATGAAAGAGTGGGCAAAACCCACTCTCTCCAAACAACCTCCCCTGAGTCATCTGCAGCAACTTTCTTAAATTATAACAAAGTATAAAAGTTTCTGCAACAAATAGGGGGACCCAGACTTTATTAAGGAGTTTTCAGTTATTCCCCTTTTCGCAGCTTATTTAAATTATTTTTTAGGTAGTTGATGGCCTCCTCCTTTTCTTTGAGGATGATTTCCCCTGAAGCACGCCATTTAATTTCAACCAAATTTTCGCTCACTGCCCGGTTTCCTACTACCAAACGAACGGGATAGCCAATGAGATCGGCGTCTTTAAATTTTACACCGGCTCGCTCCGGACGATCATCGTAAATGACGTCAATTCCGTGAGCCAGGAGATTTTGATATATTTCCTCGGCGAATTTAACTTGCAAAGAATCTCGGTGACTGATCGGGATAACAACTGCTTCGTAAGGTGCAAGTGATACGGGCCAAATAATTCCATTTTCGTCATGTCTTTGTTCTACTGCCGCAGCCATTGTCCTCGTGATACCAATTCCGTAGCACCCCATAATGATCGGTATCTCTTTTCCTGTTTCATCAAGGATCGTGGCCCCCAGGGCCTTACTATATTTAACACCCAATTTAAAAATTTGTCCGACTTCTATTCCCCGTTTTAAATGGAGAGGTGCACCGCATTTAGGGCAGAGATCCCCCTCTTCC
The DNA here is from genome assembly GCA_030627585.1 of Bacillota bacterium. Lineage (GTDB taxonomy): Bacteria > Bacillota > DSM-12270 > Thermacetogeniales > Thermacetogeniaceae > Ch130. The sequence continues at coordinate 1,911 of DAOURU010000209.1, read as the reverse complement.
GCGATCCGGAGATCGCCCAGCGTATCTACTTCATAATCGCGGCCCAGGTTCACGTTTAGATAATGATGATCTGGCTGATTTGCTCCTGCAACAGCATTAATCAGATCTTTAACCTCGTAATCTGCGATGATTTTTACCGGAGCCCTTTCCTTTAAGCCAGGAGGACCGGCGTAGCCGATTGGAATCTTAAATTGCCGGGTAATTTCTGCTTCTGAAGCAATTTCTAGTTGAGTTGCACCAAGAAGGTTTTTTGCTTTGGTTTCATTTACAGCGCGATCTCCCCGTACAAGAACCGCAATCAGTTCGCTGTCCGCGTAATAAAATAAAGTTTTAAGGATCACCTGGGGTTCCACCCCTAAAAAAGCTGCTACTTCTTGAACGGTGCGAACCCCGGGAGTTGAAACAAGTTTCAATGGTTTAAATTCCCCGGCGGAAGGAGAGGTTCGTGGTTGACAGGGAGCTTTTTCAACATTTGCCGCGTAATCACAAACTGAACAAAAAACGATTTCTGCCTCTCCGGTATCTGCAAGCACCATAAATTCATGAGTATCGCTCCCTCCAATTGCGCCTGGATCCGCTTCCACAATTCTAAAAGAAAGGCCGCACCGGCTAAAAATGCGGCTGTAAGCATTATACATTTTCTGGTAGCTGGTTTCCAAGCCGCTCTCGTCTCTGTCAAAGGAATACAGATCTTTCATGATAAATTCTCGCCCCCTCATTAGTCCAAAACGCGGCCGGCGCTCATCCCGGTATTTATTTTGAATTTGATAAAGGAGGAGAGGCAGCTGCCGGTATGACTTAACTTCCTGGCGGATTAAATCTGTAATAATTTCTTCGTGGGTTGGTCCTAAACAGAAGTTCCGTTCATGGCGATCCTGCAAACGAAACATTTCGTGACCGTAGACATCCCAGCGGCCTGCTTCATGCCATATTTCTGCGGGCTGAATAATCGGAAGTAAAAGCTCGACTCCACCAGCATTATTCATTTCTTCACGAACAATTTGCTTAATTTTTTCTACAACCCGGTACCCAAGGGGAAGAAGTGTATAAATACCGGCGGCTACTCTTCGCAGCATACCGGCGCGAAGTAAGAGTTGGTGGCTGATTGTATCCGCCTCGGCAGGCACCTCTTTGAGGGTTGGAATGAGATTCTGTGATACCCGCACCTTTTAATCCCTCCTTTCCTCTAAAACTTGCTTTATTTCTGTAATCAGGGCTTCAACGAGTTTTTCTTCCGGAACCTTCCGGATCAGCTTTCCTTTTTTAAATAAAATACCGCATCCTTTGCCTCCCGCGATACCAATATCTGCTTCCCGGGCCTCTCCCGGACCGTTTACGGTACAACCCATCACGGCAACGCGCAACGCTTTTTTTGAAGCTGGAAGATGTTCTTCCACAGCACGCGCGATTTCAATTAAATTAATTTGACAACGGCCACAAGTGGGACATGAAATAAAGTCGATGCCCTCTTTTCTGAGATCCAGACTTTTTAAAATTTGCATTCCAACGCGTACTTCTTCATGAGGAGAACCTGTTAAAGAAACCCGAATCGTATCTCCAATCCCTTCTGCAAGCAGGGTACCGATCCCGACCGCGGATTTAATTGTTCCCGCCCAAGGCCCCCCTGCTTCTGTTACGCCTAGATGAAGGGGATAATCAACGCGCTTCGACAGAATTCTGTAAGCTTTAATTGTTGCTAGGACATCGGCGCTTTTCACGGAAATTTTTAGATTATAGTAATTTTCTTTCTCCAAAAGAGCAACATGGGATAAGGCACTTTCTACCAGTCCCCCGGCTGTTCTCCCATACTTGGCCAGGATTTTCCGATCAAGAGAACCTGCATTTACACCAATTCGAATCGGGATGTTTTTTTCGGCTGCAGCTTTCACAACACTTCGGACCCGCTCTTGG
>DAOURU010000099.1 GCA_030627585.1 Bacillota bacterium | reverse complement strand
CCGCCTGGAAAAATTTTTTCGGTTTTTGTTGTTTTTTTGGCGTGATGTTAAGGGGTTTTGCAACGGCTTCCTAGAGGCACTGTTTTCAAATTTTAAACCATCTAACCAGAGGCGGTGCTTGCTGCTCCAGTTCCGCACACCCGCAGGGGGATGAAGGTTATGGCGCAGCAAAAACTTAGGAAACTTGTGTTTTGCTCTTAAGAGATCTTCTTTGGCGTCTTCCCGTGCCCGTACCAGATCTCTTAATGCTTCATCTTCCTCCGCAGGTACCCAGACAGGAGTTAACTCCCCGGCACGGAGAAGTTGTGCCAGGTTTACGGCATCTCGGCGGTCAGTCTTTACTCTATCTCCCGACCGTGTGGGAATCAGGGAGGGAGCAACAACAATGCAATGGATGCCCAGCTTTTTAAGAAAGCGGTAGAGTTCATATCCGGTTGGCCCTGCTTCGTAACATACCAGAAGATTTTCCGGTTCTCCGATCCTTTCCATTAACTTACGGACCTCTTCGAAGGTGTTTTTGATTTGACCCCAGTACCGGGCAGGTTTACGGCCCCAGTCGGCAACAGCAACAGCGATACTCTCTTTAGAAACATCCAACCCTATAAACTTTGTGTTATAATTCATGTTAACCGGCTCCTTTCGCATGTAGCTCTGTACTTGGGTGCTTTAAAAGCATCCATAACTCAAGTATAACCTACGAGTTGCGAAATGGGGCCGGCCTCGTTCATTATAACTAGCTAGATTCCGCTGAAAAAGTCAGCCAAAAAGTTCCTTGAAAATGCATATAAATCAAGGGATTCCGGCTCCTGTGGCGAATTGTTTAAGGAGAAGAAAACAAAACAAACGCACAGGAGGAAATCCCTATGTTGTTCATGGTTCGACGCAAAACCCCAGTTTCCTGCGGGGGTGAAAAATAATGCTGCGAATCCGGCAGGAAGAAAGCCGACAAATATCACTGGTAGATTTGCTATTGCCGCCCGAGGTGCTTGAGCTTCCGGAAGATCTGGCCAAACTGGACGCTTGGCTGGATGATGAGCGTTTCTTCACACCGTTTCGGGACAAATACCATCAGTGTTTGGGGAGGCCCTCCGTGCCGGCGGAAACCTACTTGCGCATGACAGCACTCAAGCACCAGTATGGGCTCAGCGACCGGCACCTTTGCGCCCTGGTCAGCGACCGGATCAGCTGGCGCCAAATCTTTCGGATTCCCTGGAACAAGCCGGTGCCCCATCCCAGCAGTCTGTCCAAGATCCGGCAGCGGCTGGATGCCAGCGGCAGTGACCACATGGCCGAATTAAACGCCCACCTGGTCCGCAAAGCCCAGGAAGAAAGGCTCTTAAAGAGCAGAAACAAAGTGCGGGTGGATACCACCGTGGTCGAGGCGAACATCCACCATCCCACCGATTCCGGCTTGATTGCGGACACAGTGCGGGTGGTGACGCGCCTGGTGAAACAGGCCCAGGCTGCTGTTGGTGAGGCGGGAACAGTTGTCCGGGACCGCACGCGCAGCATCAAAAAACGGGTGCTGGCGATCACCAAAGTACTGAAGCGGCGCACGCAAGTAGCAGTAGAGGAAGTGCGTCGGATCACCGGCGAAATGGCCGATCAAACGCGGAAAAAACCCTTAAGGCCGCCCGGGGAGTGGTGGAGCAACTTCGCCGGGAAGCCCAAAACCTGGCCAGCACGGTACAGGTAAGGCAACAGCGTCTTGCTGTTCAACTGGAAAAAGCCCTTGCCCTGGGAGAACAGGTAATCAAACAGGCGCGGCAGGTGAATGCTGGTCAGCTAATCCTGCCGGACCGCCTGGTGAGTATTTTCGACCCGGAGGCTCGGCCCATCAAACGCGGCAAGGCACACCGCGAAACCGAGTTCGGCTACAAAATACGGCTGACGGAAAATGCAGAGCGGCTGATTACCGAGTACAACGTGATGATAGGCAACCCTCCGGATAAAGAACTACTCGTCCCCGGCGTCAAGGAACACATTCAGCGCACCGGGCGAGTGCGCAGGTGCGCTGCTACCGACCGGGGGTTCTGGGCTCCGGCAGGCGATTCGCGCTTTAAAGGAGATGGGTGTGCAAAAGGTGAGCCTGCCCTTTAAAGGCAAACGCAGCCGCCGGCGCTACTCCATACGAGCGGCAGCCCTGGTTCCGTCGGCTTCAGCGCTGGCGGGCCGGTCAAGAAGGAACAATCAGTGAACTGAAGAGGCGCTACGGACTCGACCGGACACTTTACCGGGGATTGAACGGCTGCCGGCGCTGGGTGGGCGGAGCCATCTGGGGATATAACCTGAACCGGGTAGCCAAGCTGATCTAAGCCAGGCGGCAGCGCCAAACCATGATCAAGTTATCAAGGAGCAACCTACAGACTTATAGAAGAGTAATCAGGAAATTGCTTTTTTTCAGCAGAATCTAGCTAATATTTAATGTTATACTAGCCTGTTTTTTTGCGTTCCTTTCGCGATATGGACTAATGGAGAAAAAATTACCCCATGCATGAACGGTTAACGTATGTTCAGCGTATGCTGGCGAGTTCGGCAGGAGTTAGTCTTGCAGGGTTAATAGCCAAAGCCTTGTGTTTGGATGACAGTATGGCTGTAACGAAAGTAAATTATACAGATGACCTCGTTAGTCATGAAAACTCAGAGGCCCACGACTTCGTTAATCAGGCAAAGGCAGCACGGATTATTGAAAATTATTGATATAGTAGTTCGTGGATCTGCAAAATAATTACGAAGAAAACTGGCCGGACAAGCGGTTGCAGGTCTACGTTTAGCCCTGGAGACTGATGATCAATGAAGTGGGTTATCCTCCGCTCGAAAGCGCGGCTATTCTTTTTTCAGGTGGCAGTTCCGATATGAGAAGGAAAAATGTGTCAAGAACATCGGGAAGATGAAAACATGAGATTTACTCAACATCCGCTTCGGCAACCCCAATAAGATTCCGCCGGGATGGGTAAATTTAACCCTTGCGTTGAAACTAAAGGAGAAAAATGATAATGAGAAGACCGTTAATTCTTATTATAACTATAGTTTTAATGCTTATATTTATAATGATCCGGTTTTTAAATCATCACAATGATAATCAAGAGGTTTTTAAAGATATACCACCAGATATTGAAAGCAATTCGGGGAACATTGCTGTTGGGTTATATGAACCAAATGGAAAGCTTATAGAAGAAGGAAGCGTACTAAAATACCCGGAAGACGGGCAGTTAATTAAGGTAATTTCACTTAGTCATTTTTTTGATAAAGAAGGAGATTATGGATTGATTATATTAAGGGATTTTAATCAAGCAGAATTTGAAGTGGATGGAAAAAAGCATTTGATGTATCCTTTCATTGTTAAACCAAATCAGACGATAAACATTAAAACGAAAATAGAAATCAAAAAGGGAATAAAGGAGTTAGATTATTTAGTTATCAAGAAACCAAACTATTTGTTAAAAGAGGAGAACATACAAAAAGCATCGTTTCTTCAAAATGTAATCGCAATGCGATTTTTGATAGAAAAAGGGGAAGAAAAGAAAATACCGTTTTATACAAAGCCCTTTAAGACCTTTGATAGTCCAAGCACTTCACTTTTTATAAGCAGATCCAATAACCTAAAATTGATGTATACTTCGAAATCTAATGAAGAAGTGTTTTTATCCATTGGTCATCCGGAAGGAAAAAACTCTGACTTTGCAGTAGTAGCTTTCTTAAATTGGAAACAAGTACCTTTAAATAGCCAAAAGATTAACTATGTAAATGTCGAAAAAGAAAAAAGAGAAGTGTTTTTGTTGAGACTCCCACAAGTCAGCAGGGAATATAATTATCAAGTGGTTTCCTTTCCAAAGCCGTATCAAATATCTTCATCTGACTATGGAAATCAAATTGTCTATGGCTCGCCTCGAATTGTTTTACAGCCTTAAAAGTCAAAAGTGTTCTATTTAAACATGATCTGATCTGATCATTTTTTTAGGCGCTTGCAAAACTAATGTTCATTAAAAAATCAAAAGAACCCCTATCCAAAGTCAAGGCCCTTCAGCTAGCAGATCTATTTAGCCCCTTAACGAGATTGGACAGTTAGACCACAATCTGTTACAGTTAAATAAGGGGGCATGATTTAGTTGAACAGAAAACAATATTCACCAGAGATGAAAATGCAGATCGTGAAAGAAACCCTGGAAACGGGCAATGCCTCGATCGTGGCCAGAAGACATGATATTGCACCCAGCCTGGTCGCCCGCTGGGCAAGGTGCTATAAAAGATACGGCACATTTTACCCGCAAAAGGAGGTACCAGGAACAAACGGCTCCTGTATTCCTCCTGATTACAAGAAGATAACAAAGGAGAATGAACAACTTAAGAAACTGCTGGGCGAAAAAGACCTGGAAATCGCCATTCTTCGTGATTTGTTAAAAAAAACGAACCTACCCTTGCCGATAAAATAGCCGTGGCGCAAAAATGGCCCAGATCCCGTTATACCCTCACCAACGACAATAAGATGGTGAGCAACGAACAGGTCAAAGAATGGTTATGTGAGCTAATTAGCACCGAGGGATTTGCGTATGGGTATTTAAAGCTGACCCACTGCCTGCGCCGGAAGTTTCACCTGATCATTAACAAAAAGAAGGTATACCGGCGATGTCAAGGAACCGAACATCCTGAGGCCGCAGCGGAAGACAAAGCGCAAACACCCCCGCCGGCTGGCCAGGAACCGGCTCATTACGGCTTCCAACCAGCTCTGGGAAACAGATATTAAATACGGCTACATTGCCGGGGAAGACAGGTTCTTTTTCATCATGCCGATTATTGATGTATACGACCGCTGCATTGTGGCTTACTATATCGGTTTGTCCTGTGAAGCGAAGGATGCTGTAATCACCTTTAAAAACGCTCTTTTTAAACGGCAATTATACACAGCTGAACAAAAACCAATCTTCAGATCCGATAACGGGCCGCAGTTTATCAGCAACCTTTTCGAGGAGACGTGCCTGGAACTTGGCATCGAGCACGAAAGGATTCCCTTTAAAACACCCAATTTAAACGCTCATATCGAGTCATTTAACGCTATCTTGGAGGAGGAATGCCTATCGCGTCATGAGTTTGCCAGCTATGCCGAAGCGTATGCAACGGTTGTCGACTTTATCCGCTTTTACAACGAAACCCGGATTCATTCAGCAACTAAATACTTACCACCGCTGGAATGCTATCAACTGCTGAAAAACAACCAGGTAGAGTTAAAACCAGTAAAAGTTTAACATGTTCCTTGGTGAGCCCTGGAGGTCTTT
>DAOURU010000133.1 GCA_030627585.1 Bacillota bacterium | reverse complement strand
GTCGAATATTAAGAGGTCAAAGCCCGTGGCGCTGTGGTGATAGCGGTTTGCAAAGAAAACCTGCAGGAAGCCTGCCAGGAATGCGACGAACAGATCTTGCTGCCCGATGTAAACCCTATACTGGCACCGATAGCAGCAGTTGTCCCCTTGCAGATATTTGCCTATTACATGGCAGTCTTCAGAGGGGCTGATGTCGATAAACCCAGGAATCTGGCCAAGAGCGTCACAGTGGAATAGGTAGGTGTAGTAAAAACATGTTGTTGTTCTCATTTATACCTTCTCTCCATGCGAAAAAAGTAGTTTGATTAGAATAGGATTAAAGAAAAAAACTGTAAAAAACAGCAAAGGGATAAGTGCAAAGCCTTGAAAATACAGGGTTTATGTAGCTTATCCCTTTTTCCTTGAACTATGATCCTGTCCTTTTAAACCAACTTTTTTAATTAGGATATAACTGGAAATTTTGCAGGAAAGACATAAAGAATTGTCGAAAACTTCATTAAGAAAATTAATTCCTCCTACTACTGATACTTGGTTATGCAGGCATGATAAAGATTGATTTGAATCAGTAATGATTAGGGTGAACCACTGTGGAGGTCATCAATAACATCGACAAAACATTGGGTGAGGACCTGAAAAAAACCATCGGCAAAAAGGCTAGGCTTTCCATTGCTGCCTCTTTTTTCTCTATATATGCTTACGAAGCCCTCAAAAAAGAACTGGAACAAATAGAAGAACTGCGCTTTATTTTTACCTCCCCAACCTTTGTTACGGACAAGCTCAAAAAAGAGAAACGAGAATTTTATATCCCCAAGCTCAACAGGGAAAACCACCCCGGTAAACAACCGTGAGCTGGAACTTCTTGACGACTCAGAGGCGATGGTATTCATCATCAAAGACGGTGGACTGTGGTCAGACGCGGAGATGATTGCACGGGGCGGGCCGGCGGCGTCCATCGGTATGAGCACTATTAAGCAAAGGCGACTTAGGTTGCCGGTGAAGTGCCATCCGCGGGATTGCGTCGGTGACTACGTACCGTTCTATTTCTGCCCGCGCTCGGTCATGCTGTACCTGATCCATTGCGCCAATCACCCGGAGCTGACTTACCTTGGCGGGCAGGGGCCGATCGTGCATCTGGAGGCAGAATTATTCGAGACCGTGGCGTGGGCCGAAGGCGAAGGCCGCCGCTGGGCGTTCAGCCTGTCCAACGCTGGGGCTGTTTACACCGAGTTCCGCAACCACATGAAACAGCTTGATGAGGTGGATTGGGCGGCGGTGGTTGCCACGGATTTCCGCGACCCGCAGGTGAAAGAAGGAAAACAGGCCGAGTTTCTAGTGTATGGTACCGACCAGTTGTGGAGATTCGCCCGGACTGGTATTTTTAAGGAGGGAGGACGTAATGATTCGATACATCCAAGGTGATATTCTGCAGGCCGAAGCCGAGGCCTTGGTCAATACCGTTAACTGCGTGGGAGTGATGGGGCGTGGCATTGCGCTTCAGTTCAAAAAGGCCTTTCCGGATAATTTCAAGGCGTATGCCGCAGCCTGCCGGCGCGGAGAGGTGCAGCCCGGACACATGTTTGTCTTCGACACGGGCAGGCTGATCTGCCCGCCTTACGATCCTCCGCCGAGAAAGCCCACTCTTTTAAGGGTGGGATGAAAGGCGGATCTTCGGGCTCAATTTAGATATATTGCAGATGTCTAATATTTGTAGTAAAATAAAGTTATGAATGGAAAGCGATGGAAACGTTCAACTACAACCGTATATAATATTGGCTATCACCTAATTTGGTGCCCCAAGTATCGCCGCAAGGTTCTGGTGGGCAAAGTAGCAGAGCGGCTGAGAGAACTGTTCCTCCAGAAGGCTAAGGAAATAGAGGTTGAAATTGCTCAGATAGAGATCATGCCGGATCACGTGCATCTATTTGTCAAAACAACTCCCACTAACAGCCCTCATTTCGTCGTGCAGCAGCTTAAGGGTTATACTTCCCGAATATTGAGGCAGGAATTTCCATCATTGAAGAGCCGCCTGCCTTCCCTGTGGACGAGGTCGTATTACTGCGAATCGGTAGGGCACATATCCGAAGAGACTATCCAAAGGTATATTGAAGACCAGAAGGGAAAGTAGAATAATGGCAAAGGCGGAGAGGATAAAAAATACCCTGCAAGAGACAAGGGAACGGCGGAAAACCCAAAAGGCCGTTGTGTACCAGTTGAAGCTCCAGAATCTCTCCAGAAGGAAAGAGAAACTCCTTAAGAAGGCTTTTCTGGAAGCCAAGTGGCTCTACAACTGGCTGGTCTCAAATATAAAAAGGCTCGACATGCCTATCAACAAGATAAGCGCGGTAGAAGTAAAGGTGGGAGAAGTTTTTGAGGAAAGGACACTCGCTACCCTGGGCTCTCAGATTAAACAGGAGATAGGAGACAGGTTGAAAGACAACCTCCGGGCCCTTGGAAAACTGAAAGAGAACGGGCGCAAGGTAGGAATATTGAAACCCAAAAGGTTTGTCAACTCGATACCCTTAAAGCAGTACGGCATAACCTACAACCTGGATTTTGCCCGGAACAAGGTAAAGATACAAAAGCTGGGGAATTTTCGCATCCTGGGACTTCACCAGATACCTTCTGAAGCAGAGATAGCAAACGCTGTGCTGGTGAGAAAACCCAGCGGATACTACCTGCATGTGACGTGCTGCCTCCCAAAAGACAGTCATACTTCTCTGAATCCGGTCAGCAAAGATATCGGGATAGACTTTGGCGTCGGCTCGAAGCTGACATTATCCAACGGTATCAGGATAGACTTTGAAATTCACGAAACGCCCAGACTGAAGCAACTTCAAAAGAAAATGGCTAGAACACAAAAGGGTTCCAGAAACAGAGAAAGAGCGCGGTTTCTTCTGAGGAAGGAATACGAGAAACTGAACAACAGGCGCAGGGACGCCCAGAATAAGGTCTTGGCGTTTCTAAGGCTTTATGAGCGGGTAGCCTTTCAGGACGACTGCGTGAAAGGGTGGGCAGCGCTCTTCGGCAGGCAGGTTCACTCTTCAGGGATAGGCGGATTGAAGTCGAGGCTGAGGACCAGCCTCGAGACGCCTATCATTGTGAAAAGGTTTGAGCCTACCACTCAGGAGTGCTTTGCCTGTAGAAAACTGCACAAACTATCTTTGTCGGATAAGGTAATTGAGTGCAGTTGCGGCTGGAAATGTGATAGGGATGCAAACGCCGCTCTGGTAATTTTAAGAAAAGGCCTTGGCCTGAGCCATGAACAGGCCGTAGGGCTGGACCGGCCCGAACTCAAGCCTCCGGAGAGGGAAGCCGCTGCGCGAATACTGGGGAGCAACCCCTGCATCTGTGTAAGCTTCCCCCAATGAAAGAGGAAGCCCACCCTTTTAAGGGTGGGAGGAGGTCACATCATCAACTTCCCCACCAAGCGCCACTGGCGCGGTAAGAGTCGTATCGAGGACATCGAAGCCGGGCTTGCCGCTTTGGTGAAGGAAATCCGGTCGCGCAACATCTGCTTTGTTGCCATTTCACTCCTGGGCAGCGGGCTGGGTGGGCTTGATTGGATCGAGGTGCGGCGGCTCATCGGAGTGTGTGCTGGCAGCTTTGCCGGATGTTGATGTGCAGGTGTTTGAGCCTGGCGGCGCGCTGGCGGATACGCGTGCCAATAATATCCCCAGGATGACGGCAGGCCGCGCTGCGCTGGTAGGGCTGATGAATCGTTATCTGGCCGTTCTGCTGGACCCGACCATCGCCTTGCTGGAGGTCCATAAGCTGATGTATTTCCTGCAAGCCTCTGGCGAGCTGCTGCGTTTGCGCTTTGTGAAGAGCGCCTTACGGCCCCCTTATGCGGAGAATCTGCGTCATGTGTTGCGTGTCATTGAGGGGCATTTGATTGCAGGTTATGCGGACGACGGCGATATGCCGGACAAGCAATGATTCTGGTGCCGGGCGTGGTACGGGATGCCGAGGCCTTCCTCGGAACACACGCGGCAACGCGCGAACGCTTTGAGCGCGCGGCGCGCCTGGTCGAGGGTTTTGAGACCCCGTTTGGGCTTGAGCTGCTTTCCACGGTGCACTGGCTGATAACGAAGGAACAAATAGAGGCTAAAGATGCTTTGGTGCAGGCTGTTCATGACTGGATACCCAGGAAGCGCAGGTTTACCCCGGAACAGATTGAGCTAACCGCAGCCCGCATACGCTCGCAAGGATGGATCTGATAAGCCTGTGGCATTGTTGTTAAAAGCCTAATTAGGACTTGCTACCTATACCTAGGGGAGGTTTAACTTGTGGAGAAGCTGAAAATGGAGACCAAAGACCTGATTCAGGAAAACATAGAAAAACTGGCGGAAATATTTCCGGGCGTCATTACCGAGGCGAGGGACGAAAAGGGGAACCCGGTCAAAGCCGTTGACTTTGAGCTGTTAAAGCAGGATCTGTCCGGCCGGGTGGTGGAAGGGGACAGGGAACGCTACCAGCTCACCTGGCCCGGTAAAAAAGAAGCCGTGCTCCTTGCCAATACACCCATTAACAAAACCCTGCG
>DAOURU010000322.1 GCA_030627585.1 Bacillota bacterium | reverse complement strand
TTTTGTCGTAGCTTAACGAATCCTCCGGCGGAAACAGGCCGTTGTATTTGGGATAAGGAACTCCCATCCGGTTATGCAGGTATTCTCTGTTCCAGACGATTTCCTGGGTGATTTCTTCCGGGCGCAACAAGGAAACATGGGCATGGTGAGCGTGGCCGTATACCGGATAGAGCCGACCCCTCTGATAATCATTTTTCAGTCTTTCGAACACATCAGGCAGAACATCCTTTACCTGGACCAAAAGTTCGTTCGTATACTCGACGCACAAAGGGGCCTGGAGGCTATCGCCAAATTTGCTGCAAAGCGAATAGATATCGCGATCCTCCTCTTTTCTTTTTTTCAAATAATTCATTTCCAAGACAGTTTTTTTCATTGGGTTATCTTCGTCTAAATATGATAACAGGGTCTCCGGGAGGTCCCAAAGCAGCTCGTGAGCATGAAAAGCCAGGATTACATAAACCTCTTTCATTTACATCCTCCACAGTTTAACGCATCTGAACCGGTTCACATTTGATTCCCGTTTCCGTTCAATTAGGTCCTATTATCGAGGCCTGTTTTTTGTGCTTTTATTTTTTGCTTTCTCGCTCTTTTTATGCATGTCGGCCGGTCACAGCAGGGCAGGAGTCAAGTCTGCCCGGGTCAAAAAAAATTCCGGCAGTAGCTGCCGGATCCAGAAAGGACATCTCTCCTTCCTAATTCTTGATCAACTCAGTAACGGCACGCATGAAGGCTTTGATTACATAGGTGATCGGCTCTTGGCCTTGTCCACTGGACGACCAAGTTGGTGTGGAAGTACAAGATTTAATGAACTTTTCCCCTGTCTCTATGACTGTCACCGCCGGGAGTAACCCCCATTCGTGCTCATCCAGAAGGTGTACCGAAGCAGCGGCAAGGGCCACCAGCCTTTCGTCGCCGGCCAAGTGATGCAGGTACTCTAAATATGTATCCCTGTCGAAAGCAAGACCATCCTCCTGAGCCTGTCGCCAGAAGTCTTCAGGTCTTACACCGTATCTTTCCAGGCGGGCGAGAAAATTGCGCTGCCGCCGGGGATTCAGCCCGGTCTGCTTTTCCAGCGCCTCTTTGGTGGCTTCTTTAACGACCTTTCCGATCAGCTCCCCCAGCTTGGAATGTTTGCCTGCATCGGAAAACCGGTGAGGTGACTCAATATTAGACACGGCAATGATCTGGTCGGTCCCGGAACCTGTCGCGATCCCCCGCGAATAACGGCTTGGGGCCATCAGTTCCTGCAGGGCAGCGCTTTTCGCTTCTGTAGCTGTAACAATGGCACGCACTAAAGCATGTGGCGGCAGATTGCCGTCAATAAAAAGCAGAATGTTAATCGTCCCCCCGAGGTAAGTCCACTGCCCATTCAGTTCATAATACCGGGCCGGATCACCGGCCCGACCGCCGTTAACATCCACCCCGCCGGTAATGATTGCCGTTACTTCCAGCTCGCGGAAGCTCGCAGTTTTAATTGCAGCGTTTTCCATGCTCGCGGCAGTCAACAGTCCGGCCGTCCGGCCCTGGGGAAGACCTAATTTATCAATGAGATATGCCAAATACCCTTCAACACTCCCGCCGGGCAGTTTCTCAGTGTAGTGTTCAGCTACCTGGTAGTTAAAGACCGCTTGCAGGTCTTCCCGATAACCACCGTTAAGCCGGGCCGTGCTTACCACGCGGCGCGGGCCGGGA
>DAOURU010000162.1 GCA_030627585.1 Bacillota bacterium | reverse complement strand
TCTTTCCTTTTTTTCTCTCTCCTGCCTGACATCCTGGACCAGTTTCACACTGATTTCTAGTTTCGCGGGCGCATCGTCGGAAACAGGATTACATCCCGGATTGAAGGGGAATTTGTCAAAATCATGACCAGTCTGTCAATACCAATCCCGAGCCCTCCCGCGGGGGGCATCCCATATTCAAGCGCGTGCAAGAAATCCTCATCCATCATGTGCGCCTGGTCATCCCCTCGCGCGCGCTCCTCCAGTTGCTGCTGGAAGCGCTCTCGCTGGTCGAAGGGATCGTTTAATTCGGAAAAGGCATTTGCGATCTCCCAAGACATGATAAACAGTTCGAAGCGATCTGTCAAGCGGGGATTTTCAGCGTTCCGCTTTGCCAATGGTGAAACGTCTACCGGATGCCCGGTAACGAAGGTCGGCTGCACTAAATGTTCCTCTACAAAGGTTTCGAATACTTCATTTAAGATTATTCCCCAGGGTACATCGGCGGGAACTTCCAGGCCCAGTTTCCCGGCCTGCTGATGCGCCTCCCGATCGCTCAAATGACTGAAATCCTCCCCGGTATATTTTTCTACCGCCTCCAGCATGGTCAGGCGCGTCCAGGGGGGGCTGAAATCAATCTTGTGCTCGCCGTACTGAACTTGAGTCCTCCCCAAAACTTCCTGGACAACTGTGCTCAAGAGTTCCTCCGTAATCCGCATCATATCCTGGTAATCCGCATACGCCTGATAAAGTTCAAGCATGGTAAACTCGGGGTTGTGTTTCGCGGAAATTCCCTCATTTCTAAAGTTCCGGTTGATTTCGAAAATTTTTTCAAATCCCCCAACGAGCAGCCGCTTTAAATATAACTCCGGGGCGATCCGCAAATAAAGGGTCATATCTAAGGCATTATGGTAAGTGACAAAGGGACGCGCCGCGGCCCCGCCGGCAACCGGCTGCATCATCGGAGTTTCCACTTCAAGAAACCCCCGCGCCTCCAAAAAGCGGCGTATCGCACTAATGATCTTAAGCCTGGTGAGGAAAGTCTGCTTTACCTGGGGGTTCACAATTAAATCCAGGTAGCGCTGCCGGTAACGCAAATCTACGTCTTTGAGGCCGTGCCACTTTTCCGGGAGGGGGCGCAGGGACTTGGCCAGAATCTGAAAAGTTTTCGCTTCGACAGAGATTTCCCGGCGCCTGGTTCGGAAAACTATTCCCCTGATTCCAATGATGTCTCCGATATCGAGCTTGTTAAATAAATCATATGCTTCGGCTCCCAAGCTGTCCAGGCGGGCGTAAATTTGGATCCGGCCTGAAAAATCCTGGAGATCAGCAAAACAGGCTTTGCCGTGGCTTCTCTTCCCCACCAACCGGCCGGCTATCTCAACCTCTTTCCCTTCAAAATCGGAAAAGTTCTGAATAATCTCCCCTGCTCGATGGGTAGCCGGAAACTTTCTGCCAAAAGGCTCAATGCCACGCGCCCGTATTTCATCCAGTTTTTCACGTCTTGCAAGGAGAAACTCGGATGTTTGATCCTCAGAAACTGGAGACATGAATATTCCTCCCCTGGTATTCCCAACAATTCTTCGAGTCTACTTGCGAATGTTGAGAACCTGGTATTTCAAGATTCCTGCAGGCACTTTAACCTCGACAACATCTCCTATTTTCTGCCCCAGAATTGCCCGTCCTACCGGTGAGGCGTTGGAAATTTTGTTAGCTGCAGGATCTGCTTCTGCAGACCCGACAATTGTATACTCAATCTCATCATCATGCTCGAGGTCTTTCAAGAGGACCGTGGCACCGACGGAAACGGTATCGGTAGGAACTTCATTTGTATCAATGATCCTTGCATGGCGGAGCATTTTTTCGAGAGTGAGAATCCGGCCTTCAACAAAAGCCTGTTCGTTTTTCGCTTCTTCATATTCAGAGTTTTCAGTTATGTCTCCAAATTCAATCGCGGCCCGGATCCGGTCCGCGATTTCCCGTCGTTTTACGGATTTTAAAAATGCAAGCTCATCCTCAAGCTTTTTAATTCCATTCCCAGTTAAAAGAACTTCCTTTTCCGGCAATGCGCTCGCTCCCTCAGAGTAAAATTTGCTCCTAAAATCTTATGAACCTCAATATTTTTTTATTCGGCCCCCATCTCTCTAAAAATCATTAACTCTAAAAATCATTAACTTTGAAGCCATTTTTGAACTTTTTGAAGTTTCTTGAACTTTTTGCCTGTAAATAGACAATGCCGCCTTCACAAAAAAGGCAACAAACACTCCCTTTTCGGACGTCTTGCCTGCCTTTCCTGAAAGACCCCATAGGATTAAGGAGTCCAGCCTGAGGCTGGACTCTGACGCCTTGCCTTATTCGCTATTATATGAAGGCCGTTTTAAGTTGTCAAGGATTGCGCGCGAAAAGTTGCAGCCGCGCGTATCCTTTCCAGCTCAATTTGACTCAATGCGCGTTCGAAACTGCGGAAACCGGCAAGTTTAAACCCGTGCTTTGCTGCAAGGCGGTTGATTTCCTCCACCTGGGAAACGGTCAGATCGCGCCCCAGCGAAAAACTCTCGCATCTTCCTTCCAGCGCCAAGATCATCGTTTCGGCCATACAGGCGTAGGCGGTTTTGGGAGGGAAACCGAAGTCGAAATTAAATTCCACATTTCCCGGCACCTCAACCACACCGCCTTCGATGACAAGAACATCGGGGCGCGTTTCGGCGACCTGGTGTGATACGTCGCGGGGGCGGGCGACGTCACAGACCACCGCACCTGATTTTAAATCCATCGGTTCAATCACCGCGTCAACAGCGGAGGTTACTGCAATGACAATATCTGCGCTACGCAGGGCCTCCTTAATGTTTGCGGTCATGCGTGCCGCAACCCCTGTCTCGTTCAGGATCTGGCGGGCTAAACGCTCTAAACGGCTGCGTCGCCGGGCTACCAGGGTTAAACGTCCCGCTTCGCGCGCCATCATCTTCGCGCAAACACTTCCGATTGATCCTGTGGCTCCGATCACCGCCACTTCTGCCCGCGTCAGGTTAATTCCCATAAAATCCGCGGCTTTACGCGTTCCTTCAAGTGCCGTCGCAACTGTATAACTGTTCCCTGTCGTAACGGGAATTTTTAGATGGCGGGCAATCGTTACTCCCGCATCTCCCACCACCGAAGTCATTGCCCCCAGGCCGACAATCCCCGCACCCAGTTTTTCCGCCAGTTTTCCTGCTTCAATAATCCGGCGTGTTACGTAAGAAACAGGAAGCTCCAGCATCTGGCGGGACGTGAGGGGACAGATGAGAAACCACCCCCCCGTTTCGCTCCAGGGTGATTTAATCCCGCGGATTTCCGCGGCCTTGTAAACAGGAAAGCGCCTTGTAATTCCTTCCACTATACGGTCCGGTAAAAGTTTAAACAATTTCAGCCTTTTTGTGATATCCTGAAGATCCAGGGGGTGAATGATAAAGGCAAATTTAATCATATTCCGCTCCTTAGGAAATCTGATTTTGCAATAAGTTTATTTTCCCGGGAAGAATGCTGATTTAACCACCTTGAAGGTATTCTACGCGGGGTTTAATACCAATTTCGTCCAGAAGGCGGCTGTAATCTTCTGCTGTGACCTCTGACGTTGTTTTTCTCAAAAGGCTTATTAAAATCCCTTCCAGAACATTTGTTCCAAAAGAACGGCCTTCCAACTCCGGGGTTGTCGTCACCAGCACGGCTACACCCCGCTCCCGTAATAATTCTACATCAACCCTGGTAACCGTATTCGTAATTAAGATTTTCCCCGGCAGTTTATCCGGCATATATCTCCGAATAAAATGGAAATCTCCGGCAATAATGTCCGCTTCCTGGTAATAACGCTCGTACCTCGTCGTCACCTTTTCTTGTTTTGCTCCGATAGGGTATAAATATTTAAAGGGAAGCCGGCTGAGAACAGGAAGCAGGAGGCGTGCCAGGATTTCCAGCGTAGTCAGGTAACGAATAGGAATCGGAATTCCCACCGCAAATATTAAATCTCCAAACGTCATGTTGCATCCG
>DAOURU010000040.1 GCA_030627585.1 Bacillota bacterium | reverse complement strand
TTATTCCTCCACCCCGGTGACCACGCCCGCTCCTACCGTCCGGCCTCCTTCGCGGATGGCAAAACGG
This sequence comes from Bacillota bacterium, assembly GCA_030627585.1. Classification (GTDB taxonomy): domain Bacteria; phylum Bacillota; class DSM-12270; order Thermacetogeniales; family Thermacetogeniaceae; genus Ch130. The sequence continues at coordinate 7,833 of DAOURU010000040.1, read as the reverse complement.
AGTCCTTCTTCAATGGCGATGGGGGTGATCAGTTCGACCTCCATGTTGACGTTGTCGCCGGGCATAACCATCTCTACCCCTTCCGGGAGCTTGATGATTCCTGTCACGTCTGTCGTCCGGAAGTAGAACTGCGGGCGGTAGCCCTGGAAGAAAGGAGTATGGCGTCCCCCTTCCTCTTTGGTAAGGACGTAGACTTCCGCCTTGAATTTGGTGTGGGGCTTGATGGAACCGGGCCTGGCAACAACCATTCCCCGTTCAACCTCTTTCCTGTCTACTCCCCGCAGGAGCACCCCGATGTTGTCTCCTGCCTCTCCCTGGTCGAGGATCTTCCGAAACATTTCGACCCCGGTGATCACGGTCTTGCGCGGTTCGTCCTGGAGTCCGATGATTTCCACTTCATCCCCTACTTTTACAACTCCCCGCTCGACACGGCCCGTGACTACAGTGCCGCGGCCGGTGATGCTGAAGACGTCTTCCACCGGCATGAGAAACGGTTTATCCACGTCCCGTTTGGGGGTGGGGATGTATTCGTCGATCGCTTCCATGAGCTTGATAATGGGGGCGCAGTTTTCGCATTCCCCGCACCCGCATTCCATAGCCTTGAGAGCGCTTCCGGCAATAACCGGGACCTCGTCGCCGGGAAATTCATACTCGGAGAGGAGTTCCCGCACTTCCAGTTCGACAAGCTCCATCAGCTCGGGGTCATCTACCATGTCCGCTTTGTTTAAAAAGACAACGATGTAAGGCACCCCTACCTGCCGCGCCAGGAGGATGTGCTCCCGCGTCTGGGGCATGGGGCCGTCCGCCGCCGAGACAACGAGGACCGACCCGTCCATCTGGGCCGCACCGGTGATCATGTTCTTGATGTAATCGGCATGTCCCGGACAGTCTACGTGGGCGTAGTGCCGCTTATCCGTTTCGTATTCGACATGGGCAATGGCAATGGTGATCCCCCGTTCCCGCTCTTCCGGGGCCTTGTCGATTTCGGCATAGGAGGTCGCCGTCGCATACCCTTTTTTGCTCAAACAAAGAGTGATCGCCGATGTCAGTGTGGTCTTGCCGTGGTCCACGTGCCCGATCGTCCCAATGTTGACATGGGGTTTGGTGCGCTCAAATTTTTTCTTCGCCATCGAGAATCCTTCCTTTCTCAACCCTTTCTTAGAATTCTGGGCAAAGCAAAGAGGATAATATCAACTCCGGAAAGCTTATTCTACACAAAAAAAGAAAACTCCTGCTTCAAAGTTTAAATAAGAGAGTTAAAATAGCCAGCCTTTCCTTATTCTTCCTGTTAATCACCAATCTTATGCAAATTGACCAAAAAAATTCCCCAGATTACCTCTTCTCGATGGGAAAGGGAAGCCCCAGAAGAGATGCGGCATTTAAACCGAGGATTTGCTCGGTGACAGCAGGAGGCAGCGGAAATTCCTTAATTTTAGCCAGCTCTTCAGGCTGGGAAGTCCAGGGGGAATCAGTTGCAAAAAGAATTTTCTCCGGCCCGTGGGCAAGAATTAAACGGAGCATCTTTTCCTCGCCTAAATCGGCCTGTGAATACGAGGTATCAAAATAAATGTCCTTTCCCGCCAATTGCCTTTCAACTTCTTCCCAATACTGGTAACCACCCATGTGGGCGGCAACAATCTTCCCCCCCGGGAAAAGGTCAAGCAGCCTGGCGAGGCGTTCCGGAGTGCAGTGAGTCGGCGGCGGCAAGCCAATGTCAACACCGGCATGAAAGAGGAGGATTAAATCCTCATTGAATAATGCTTCGTAGATAGAAAACAAACGGGGTTCGTCTACGAAAAACTTCTGGTAATCGGGATGAAACTTAACCCCCCGCAGACCTGCATCCTTAATGTATTTCACTTCATCTTTCCAGCCGGGTAAATCAGGGTGAAAAGCGGCAAAAAAGAGGATGTCTGTGCCTTGATTCGCCGCGGCCCAAGAGTTGATTTTTCGAACCTGCCCGGGACGGGTTGCGACCGGTTGCACGACAGAGAGATCAAGTCCCGCCTCTCGCATCGAGCGGCGCAAATCCGCAATTGTGCCGTCAAGGAATGCTTGGGTTCCTGCTGCCGCTGCAAGCTCAGAAACCGCCTTTTTTGCCAGTTCGTCAGAAAAACAATGGACGTGAAAGTCGATCTGCAATTTATCTCCCCCTGACCCCCCGCCCGAAAGTCAACCAGCACTCATTAGCTTAAAGGAGATGCCGGTAAAATACAAGTCCTGTTCCCCGGCGCGAAGGATCTTTAACGAAATTTAAAAAAATTATAAAATAGAGAGCAAGAACCGCGCGGGAGGTGATCAATGGTGCCGGCAAACCTTACCCCTCAGTACCATCAGGCGGAACAGCGCTTTAAAGCCGCCAAAACTGTTGAAGAAAAAATCGAAGCACTGGAGGAAATGCTGGCCGTAATTCCAAAACACAAAGGAACAGAAAAACTTCAAGCCGACATTAAAAAGCGCCTCTCAAAACTTCGCAACCAGGGGATGCAGAAAAGCAAAGCAGCACGCTACAACCCCTACCGGATCCCCAGAGAAGGAGCGGGGCAAGTTGTCCTTACAGGATTCCCCAACAGCGGGAAATCCTCCCTGGTGGGTGCCTTGACCAGGGCCAGGGTTTGTATCGCAGATTACCCTTTTGCCACCCAGGTTCCTGTCGCCGGAATGATGTCTTTTGAGGATATTTCCATCCAGCTGGTGGATACGCCGCCGCTCACCGGGGAAGGAGTCGACCCGGGATTGGTCAACCTCCTCCGGCAGGCGGATCTGATCCTGCTGACCATAGATGGCTCTGGAGATACGTGTCTTGAAGAAATTGAGATTTCTTTAAACCTGTTCCAGCAAAAAAAGGTGGGACTTGAGGAAAAACCCTGCCTGATTGTGATTACAAAAGAGGACCTCCCGGGGACGCAAGAAAACCTGGCCCTGATCCGGGAATTTGTTCCCCCTCAATATCCGCTTTTAACTATTTCTGTTTTTGATGCCGGTATAGAAAGGCTCCGCCCGCAAATTTACGCGGCCTTGAATGTAATCAGGATCTACAGCAAGACTCCGGGGCAGCCCCCTGATCTGAGAACTCCCTTTGTCCTGAAAAAAGGAAGCACCATCCTGGACTTCGCGCGCTCCGTCCACCGGGATTTTCCGCAGCGTCTTAAAGCCGCCAAGGTCTGGGGTTCAGCGAAATTCCCCGGCCAGGCCGTACTCCGTGATTACGTCCTCCAGGACAAAGACATCGTCGAGCTTCACGTCTAACCCCGCTTTCCATGCCCAACCAGATCCCTCTTGTTCAGAAAAACACACCTCTCAGCCTTTAACAAAAAAATACCCCTCAGCAGATACGAGGCGGCAAAGCTCTAAGAGCCTCCGCACTCAGAGTGCCGGGGGAACTAATTAAATAAGCCACTTTGGGCACAGGATGTGAAAGCGGAAACAGGCTATACAACAAGCGATATAAGCAGGGGGACCGGCAAGATTTCTTAACAACCGAGACAGTTAATCTTCCTTGATCACGCGGGCAAGATCGCTAATTGTTTTAATTCCTAAGGCATCAGCGTCTTCTTTACGCATCATGAGTGTATAGGTGTTGTCAAAGTCGGCGTAATCCAGCCACACCAGGTTGTTTTTGGCCAGATCTTCCTCTTTTACTTTTTGGAATGCCTCTTGAGAATCGGTGATTGGCTCTTCATGCCCAAGGTGGGCAAGCCAGGCCGTTCCCGTATATTCCCAGTAGAGATCAATTTCTCCCGTTTCCAGAGCCTGGCGGACCACATTCGTCCCGGCTAAACCCGTTTTATCCTCTACTTCGAAGCCGTTATTTTCCAAAAGCTGCACTGTCATGGCCCCGAGCAGCAATTGTTCCGTAAATTCCTTAGATCCGACACCGATTTTTCCCTTTTTCTCAGATGGCGGCGTTTCGCTTAAAAGACCTTCTTCGGTTAACCATTCTTTTGCGACATCCGTGACTTCTTTTCCTTCAACATCCACCTGGCCGTTCAAATCGATCATCGTTTCCGTATCAAGCCGGGAACTGATTTTTTTCAAAATTTCTTCAAGTTCTGGATACTTGTCCAGCACCTCTTTGCGTACCACCGGAGCCGGGTTATAAACGGGGAAGAAGTGCTTATCATCCTCTAAATTCACCAAACCGTAAGCACCGATCCGCCCGTCTGTCGCGAATCCCATGGCAACAGGAACTTCCCCGTCTTTCAAAGCACCGTATGTAACTCCTAAGTCCATCACCCGAATATCATCAAATTGGAAGTCATAAGCCTTTTGGAGTTCGGGCAACCCGTCGGGCCTTACAGAAAATTCGTGGTCGGTTGCAAATACCCACTTGCTGATCTGACCTGCCCCGGTTTGAGTGCTCCCTCCTCCACAACCGGCTGCAAGGAAGCCCATTGAAAATACTATTCCGATTACAAGCACCAGCTTCCAGGGAATTTTACGAGCCATCGAAACCCCTCCTCACATATTGGCTAACAGGAAAACCCTGCCGGTCCCAACCATTGCAACTAACCCGGCCGCACTAGCGACTCCAAACCGCCCAGCATGTGATCGCAAAAGATTGCGAGCAAGGCGCTTAAAACACTTCCGGTAAAAAGCAGTTCATGCCGCTGGACGGTAATCCCCGTCACAATTAAGTGACCCAAACCGCCGGCCCCGATAAAGGTTGCAAGGGTTGCGGTTCCGACGTTGATTACCACCGCCGTTCGGATCCCGGCCATGATCACAGGAATGGCGAGGGGAAGTTCGATCCTGGTTAAGACACGCCGGGGCGACATTCCCATCCCCTTGGCGGCCTCAACGATTTCAGCCGGAACAAGTTTCATCCCGGCATAGGTGTTGCGGAGAACGGGAAGGAGAGAATAGAGCCACAGGGCAAAAACAGCCGTGCTAAAACCCAACCCTAAAAAGGTAAAAAATAAAGCCAGGACGGCAATGCTCGGAACAGTTTGGGCAATGTTGACCGTATTCTCGATAATTACCCCGGCAACCCGTAAGCGGGGGCGGCTCACGATGATTCCTAAAGGCACGGCTGTCATGATGGCCATAAATGAAGAAATGAGCACCATCAGGATGTGCTGTGCCAGCAACCAGCCTATGTGCTGATATGTAAGAATCCGGGCCGCCATCGCTCCCCCCGGGTTTTTAACAAAGTACCAGATTACCAGAAATCCGGCCCCTGCGAGGAGAAAGAGGGGGAGGCTGAACTTAGTCCATTCCTTGTTAAGCCGCATCTTCCTTCACCAACTCCAGCAGGCCGCCCAGCGTCACAATCCCTGCAAACTCTGACCCGTTGTTTAAAACTGCGACATACCACTCCCCGGCGCCGAGCATCACAGACAAGGCATCATTTAACGTTGCTTTCGCTTCGATGATATTTTGGAGCGGTTCGAAAACATCTGCTGCTTTCTCGTTTCCATTCCAATTATTCAGCTTGTTAGATGGGATCACTCCCAATAAACGCCTGTCTTGATCTACGACAAAGACCGCCCGGATTTTGCTCTGGCTTGAGATCCGCGCCACGTCCTCGAGGGAACTTTCGGGTTTGACAACAGGGGTCTCTTTGTGAAGCACGTCCTTGACTTGAATTAAATGGAGCCTCTTCAGGGTGCGGTTATGACCAACCAGTTTTTCTACAAAATCATCCTTGGGAGCACTAAGAAGCTTTTCCGGAGAATCGTACTGGACAAGTTTCCCTTCCCGCATCACTGCAATCTTGTCCCCCATTTTAATTGCCTCATCAATGTCATGGGTAACGAAAACAACGGTTTTGCGCATCTTTTCCTGAATTCTCAAAAACTCGTTTTGAAGGTGAGAGCGCGTAATGGGATCGACAGCTCCAAAGGGTTCATCCATCAGGAGTATCGAGGGATCCGCAGCCAGGGCGCGCGCCACCCCGACGCGCTGCCGCTGCCCCCCGCTGAGGGTGGCAGGCTTTCGCTCACTGTATAGATCCGGTTCAAGACCCACAAGGCGGAGCATCTCATGGACGCACGCCCGGATCTTATCCCGGGGCCACTTTTTCTCGCGAGGTACAGTTGCGATATTTTCTGCAATCGTCATGTGAGGAAAGAGCCCGATCTCTTGGATGACATATCCGATATTGAGGCGCAATTTAATCGGGTCGACCTCCCGGGTATTCTGACCGTTCACGTAAATTTCTCCCGAAGTCGGTGCTACAAGGCGGTTAATCATTTTGAGTGTCGTCGTTTTCCCGCAGCCCGACGGGCCCAATAAAATACAAACTTCTCCTGCAGGTATTTCCAGGGTAAGTTCATTGACAACAGGATTTTTCTGCCCCGCGTAAAGCTTGGTAACACGTTCCAACCTGATCATCATTAATCCTCCTGCCCAAACCTTTAAACCGCACGAAAGCGGTTTTCCAGGTACTTGAAGAGAAAGTCGAAAACTATCGCCAGGACAGAGATGCAAATCGCCCCCAGCAAGACAACCTGCTTATTCCACTGGGAAATACCGCGAAAAATAAATTCACCTAACCCCCCTGCCCCAACATAGGATGCAATTGCCGCAATTCCAACTACCATTACCACCGCAGTTCGGATCCCGGCCATAATTACAGGAAGAGCTAAAGGCAGCTTAATCCGCCGGAGGATGGTTGCCTCCTGCATTCCCATCCCCCTTGCAGCTTCCAAAACCGCGGGATTAATTTCCTCAATCCCCGTATAGGTATTACGAACAATAGGGAGAAGAGAATAAAGAATCAAAGCGACTACACCTGTTTTAAAACCGATTCCGAAAAAAGGCAAAAGAAGCCCCACCATTGCCAGGCTGGGAACAGTCATTAAAATCTGGCAGATATAAAGGGCAACCCGGGCTGCAGGCCGGTAATAAGTAATCACGATCCCCAGCGCCACACCCAGACAAACTGCGACAATAATCGCAGCGAAAACAAGTAAGATGTGTTCCTGTGTAAGAAGTAAAATTTTGCTCCAGCGCACTGTCAGAAGATCCCAAAAACCCATGAACCAACCCCCGGCAACTTAATTAATTTAAAAAAGCTGGTCTTATTTAAATTTATCAACAGGACAATAAAATTACCAGCGACAAAAGACCTCTTCCCGTTTTTAATTTGAAAGGAAAATAAAGTTTTTCTCAACTGACGACCTTATATCGTCTGTTAAGTTGTTTTTTGCCAAATCCCCCACAAAAACAGGATTTTTGACCCAAAATAAAACAACAACCAAGTAACTAATAAATAAAAAAGGGGCTGCTCCAAATAATGCTTTTGAGACAGCCCCTTTTTTGCTTACTGGCTCCCCGGGCAGGATTCGAACCTGCAACCCTCCAAAAAATTTTTCCTGGCAGCGACCTACTCTCCCGGGGACACGCCCCAGTACCATCGGCGCGGGAGGGCTTAACTTCCGTGTTCGGGATGGGTTTCCGGAAACACTGCCCCTCCTTATCCGGAATGGAATCAAAGGGGTGCGGCTTACGGAAACATACGGGTGTTTCCCCTCCGCTCTGGCCACCAGAAAATTTGATTTCTTTTGCAACTTTTACTAGGCAAAGGCAACCGGCGGCGCTTTTGTTCAAGCCCTCGACCGATTAGTACCGGTCCGCTAAAAGAGTTGCCTCTCTTACACTTCCGGCCTATCTACCTGGTCATCTACCAGGGGTCTTACTGGATTAACTCCAGGGGAAACCTCATCTTGGGGCCGGCTTCGCGCTTAGATGCTTTCAGCGCTTATCCGTTCCAGACATGGCTACCCAGCGGTGCTCCTGGCGGAACAACTGGTACACCAGCGGTCTGTCCATTCCGGTCCTCTCGTACTAGGAACAGTTCCTCTCAATTCTCCTGCGCCTGCGATGGAC
>DAOURU010000038.1 GCA_030627585.1 Bacillota bacterium | reverse complement strand
TAGGTAGTCTTCCACTTGCAACTAGACCGCGCCAAAGGCGTGAAAACCCCCCGTCGGTCCTCTGCCAGGGTGAATACGCACTCCCCCAGCCGCGGAACACTGCTCTATAATCGCTTTCAAAAATGGCCGAATTCGGGGCCAATTGATAAACTCAGGAAAAGAAAATCCTTCCGCCAAGGAAGAAAAATAACAACAGGAGCCACACCAAGATTCTCGCGGGATGTCGCGGAAGAGCCCGCGGTATTCCCGCAGTGCTTTACGCCAACCTTTATGGCTGTCAAAATAGCAGTAATTTGATGTTACAGCGTCAACTACAAATCTTGTCAAGGCCCCGCAACCCTTGATATTACTGGTGCCGGGGGCGGGACTTGAACCCGCACGGACCTGCCGGCCCCCGGGATTTTAAGTCCTGCCTGGAGCGTGTCGACCAGTGTTTGTTAATTTCTTACAGTATCGTTTTTTTCAGTAATACCAACACTTTAAGCCGGGGGCAAATACTTACCTGTATTCGTTTATACCTGCTTGTTTTTGATTTTTCAGTAGCATGACAGTAGCAAATTGGGCTCAATAACTCTAGTGGCAACCGTGCTTTTTCTAGCACGGTTTTTTATTTTCTCCAAAAAGGAGGAACAACGCACCGTGAAACAGGCAAAACCGTTGCGTAGAGTGGTCATCAAAGAAGAGTACGTGTTGCTTACAGGCGATCACGTAAGCGCCGTGCTTTTAAGTCAGATCGAATACTGGACCAAACGGAGCTACGACTTCGATAAGTTTATGACTGAAGAAAAAGAACGGGCTGTCAATGAGGGAAAAGTGATCGACGCGCCGTTGTTGCATGGCTGGATTCACAAGACCGCCGAAGAGTTCTCTTGTGAGACCATGATGAGCCTGAGCGCCAACACCATTCGAACCAGGTTGAGGAAGCTGGTCGAAAGTGGCTGGATCAGTGAACGAAGCAACCCTGAATACAAATGGGACGAGACAAAACAGTATAGATTTAGCGCAGTACAAGTGGCAAACGATCTTGAAAAGTTGGGCTACCATCTGGATGGATGGGTAGTCAAGGAAGAGTCCAGTGGACTCGGAAAACCGCGTGGTTGCCCAACCGCAAATTTTGAGTTTCGATCCTCAAAATTTATGGATGGAACCGAAAGAGTCGCGAATCGAAGTTACGAAAATTTCGGTGCAATACCAGAGATTAATATTAATAAAGAGATCAGGGATCAACATCAACAACAACAACAATATCTTGGGTTTGGTCGTAGTAGTAGTGCAGATGAACCAGAATTGAAAAACGTTGTTGTTGAGAGTCAAGCGGTCGAAGAGATAATGAATTATACTTCGGCTAAAGGCTTCGAAGTTTCGGTGGACTGTGCCCGTGATTTCTTAGTCGCCGCTGGCAGCCTCGAAAGAGCGAAAAAAGCAGTTGACCTGGCGGCGGAGAGTGCTTCATCGAAAGTACGGCGGGGAGAAAAGATCCGGAGTCCCGCTGGGATGCTTTTTAGTGCTTTAAAATTCAATGCGGGAGCAAGAATCAACGCAGAGAATCTAAACTCAGAAAAAATGAAGCGCCTTGCTGAGGAGGAAGAAAAATACAGAGATCTTTACGTAACCTAAAATCTGGTATTTTAACCGCGGGAATAGACCGCAGGTTCATACGCGGGTTACTCTGTACCCCCCGCCCCACCCCTCACTTCACTCCGCGGCATAAAAGCCTGAAACCCAGGCAGCACACGAATTCGCTCAGCATGGTAATCGGGAAGAAGCAGATCGTGACCAACGGCCGTGCGAAGGCCATCGACGTTGCCCCGGTTCTCCGGAGCAGCCGGACCTTTCTCCCTGCCCGGTACGTGGCCGAGGGGCTGGGCTTCAACGTGGACTGGGACCCCGTGAACAGAATCGTAATCTGCTGGCCGGAGGGTGAGCCGAAGCCTGCCCTCAAGGAAGTCGTCAGGAAAGCCGTCGAGTTCAACGGGAAGCCGGAGGCCGTGAAGAAGCTGGAGAGCGCGCTGGGGATTGTGATGGAGGCGAGCAAGAACGACGCCGGGCGCTGGATTTACAATATGGGTGCCCCTTATCTGCCCCCAGAGCCTGCAAGAAGCGAAATCATCAAAAATAAGGACAAGAGCTACATCTGCGTCGATTACGATACTAGTGGTTATGTCTGGGTCAACATCCGCTGGGCCAGCGTCGTGCCGGACATCAACACTGTCACCTACGATCTCAGTCCGATAGAGAAGACCCTGAGGGCGTTCTTCCCCGGCCAAGAGGCTAAGTTCCCGGCGATCATGGCGAAGGCCCGGGAGATCGCCGAGGTCTGCAAGAAGAGCAATAGGTTCAAGCGGGCAGGCTGCGTTACCTTCTATCTTAACGGGTGCGAAGTCACGCTGAGTTCTATGGAATTTGACTTCGTAAGCCTTGACTTTAAGCCTTAATCCGGGAGGTGCAGCAGTTGAAAAAGATGCTTAAACTGATAAGCGTAGTTCTGCTGACAGCCCTGCTCGCAGGGTCTTTTCTTTTTCCCGCTTCCGCCATGACGGAGGAAGAAAGAATCCGGGCCCTGGTCGAAGCGCTCGGGGTGCCGGACCCCATGCCTTCCCAGTACGGGACCCTGAAGGCCCGCTTCGACCGGGGGCAGCTTGTCTTCGGCTTCCCGGACCAGGTCCCGGACAACGATTGGAAGAAGGCCGCCACGTCGTGGGAGGGCGAAAACCGGGAAGCGATCCAAAAGCACCATCCGGACTACGGGTTCAACCACTCCGGCCAGGAGCCGCGCTACCTCGGCTTCACTGCCCAGGGGGACCTCTTCTCGAACGACTGGTTCCCGATAGATGCCCCTAGCCAGATCGCCCCGGCGAAGAGGAACATGATTGCTAATCCGTGGGAGCAGAAATCTAACGGGGAACGGTTATGTAAGGGGAATTCGGATAGCATCTCCGATTATACCTGGACCGTCATCCTCGCCGGTTTGTTCGAGTATCACAAAACCATAGGTTTTGACAGCGCTTCGGACGGCTTCGCCTTCAACCCCGCTTTCAAGGGAAAGTTCGACATCGACACGATCAACAACTACTTCAAGGTTCTCTCGGAGCCCCAGCCCGGCATAGCCGGGGCGGTGCGGCACTGGCACTACCGGGGCGGCGTTCCGTACTACGATACGATAACCATCGGATGGGAGATTCTTCCCGATTTCAGTATCGAAAAAATTGAGCCCGGCACCGACAAGGCGAGACCCGGAGAGGTTTACCACGGAAAAGTCGTCCTGAGGTGCGCCCCGAGCGACCAGTTTCTGTACAACCCGATGACCGAAGAGCTGTACCAGATAATATACGGGAGCGAAGTTCGCCTATCGAAAAAATATACGGTTCCGATTGGGGTGGCCGCAGGGGGCAGGCTGGCTCCGATGAACGCGCGGGAAACGCCTATTCCCGGTGTATACGTCCTGGAACAGGTCGGCGAAGGGGAATACGTGGTGAATTTCACCTGGCAGCTGCCGTCAGGGTGGGATCAGCCGGAAATTACACTGGCATCGGAGGTCAACGACTACACCAACGGGGTTTTACCCCTGGAAGGCATGTACAGCTGGTTTGTATGGGACTACCCCGGCGACAACAATTATAAAGCCGTCAAAGTCCCCGTAGACGTGAAGGACCTGGCCGTCACCGGCCTGAAAATCGCTCCTAACCCGGCTCAGGAAGGAGACACCGTGACCGTTTCGGCCAGGGTGGAAAACAGCTACAGCCAGGACATCGCCACGAAGGTACAGTACCGGTTCCACGGCGGCACCGTCGGGGAGCAGGAAATCACCGTTCCGGCCAGCGGGAGCGTTCCGGTCTCCTTTACGGTAACCTGGATGAAGGAGATCTGGCTCAATGTAGATGCTCCACCCAACGCATGGAAGAATTCGCTTGTGCACGAGATCGGCCACAGGTACGACTACTACTGTGAGGAACAAACGGGGTTGAAAGCATCCAGGTGCTTATACGAAGATTATTACAATTCAAATGCGGCAAAAGATTACTTTAATGCATTGTTGTGGTTTGAGAATCCCGTTGAGTGGTTTGCCGAGGCTTTAAAAATTCTATACGGTTATCCCGGTCTTAAAGGATATAGAGACACAGATGAAATATTCGAGAAGCGGCAAACGGGAGCAAAAGCGCAAATAATGCGAGGTGTAGAGTTTATCTCAAAGAACCTTGGTGCGGCGACGAATACCGTCACGATTACCCAAGATATACTTTAAAAAGTTTCAAACAAGTTTGGGGGGATCCGGAGAGATTCCCCCATATACGTAACTTTAATTTTAGAAAGGAGATATGAGCGAATTATGGTAAATGTTGAGTGAGAAAGAGAGATCGATCTGATCCGGGTGAGCGAGGCTGCCCGGCTCCTGAATGTGCCAACTATGACAGTGTACAGAATGATTCGTTCTGGTCGGCTGCAAGGATACAAGATCGAAGGCTGCATGATGAAGGTGAATAGGCACGACGTTATGAAAATGATCGAAGCTGGTAGAATTTAAAACTGTCTTGACATTAGCCAGACTCTTTATTAGAATAAAGGCAGGTGGGGTTATGAAGGTACAACGTTTTGACTGGGATAGTAGGAATGTGGAGCATATCGGTAGGCATGAGGTATCACCTGAAGAGGCCGAAGATGTGTTTGACCACGATCCAGTTTTTCGAAAGGGGCGCAGCGGTTTTCATACTGTATATGGACGCACCGGTGCAGGCCGTTATCTGTTCGTGGTCTATGTGCGGAAACCCGGCGCTATCCGCATTATTACCGCCCGAGACATGACCCTGACCGAAAAAAGATACTATCGACGACAAAGGGGTGAATGATCAATGGCTAAAAAGCTGCCTGAATTCAAGGGTAAAGAGATACCTGAGTTTGCCACCGAGGAAGAAGCTGCTGAATTCTTTGACAGCTACAGCTTTGCTGAAGCTATGGAAAAGGGCCTGTTTAAGCCGGAAAATGTTGAGCTTGCCCCTGAACTGGCTGCGAAGATCAGAGAAAGATCGAAGACTAAAAAGGTAACGCTGAGGCTCCGGCTGTCCCAGATCGAGGATGCCAAAATGATCGCCAGGGAGAAGGACATCCCTTACCAGACGTTGATTCGGTCCTGGATTGTTGAGGGCATCAGGCGAGAACGAGGCGAGCAGCGGGCTTAAAATTTTTAAAAATTTCATGTTAAACTAACACCCGCCACTCCGCATGTCATTAACTGGTTATTAAGAATTAATAAAATAAAATGGAAAAACTAAAATTTTTTCAAACAGAAGGAGGAATTTCAGAACAAATCGCGAATTACCTCTAGATACCATTATTGGAGGTAAAAAGGGTGAAAAATAGCAATAAAACCTTTGGAATGCCCTATATCACAACAGTAACCCCAGGGGCTGTCCCGGTAATCACCATGCTCTGCCGTAGAGCAAAGATCGGAGAGATAGTTAACCAGATGGTCGAATGGGATGAGGACAGATCCAAAATCTCACCTGGACTGCTCATCGAAAGCTTGATTGTCTGTATCTTCTGCGGCCGTAAACCCCTCTGGAGAGTGGAAGAATTCTGGGCAAAACAGGACCTCAAACTGCTCTTTGACGGTGTAGATGTCACCGTAGACCAGCTCAGATGTGCGCCTACGGCCGTGCCTTGGATAAACTGTCCGAAGTAAAGATGGAAGAACTGGTCAATCTCTGCTCATTGGTTATGCTTACAGCCCATGACCTGACCATCTCAACAATACACTTGGACACCACCACCAAATCAGTTCAGGGAGCTTATGAAAATGATGCATTTGGAGACTTTCTGATCACTTACGGCCATAGTAAAGACCATCGTCCTGATCTAAAACAGTTCAAGATCGGCGCTGCAGTTCAAGAGAATGGCCACCCGGTGATGGGACAGATCTTTTCAGGCAATAAATCAGATAAAGTTTGGAACCCAGAGGCAGTACTCAAGATGTCTGAGTTCTTCAATAAAAAGGGGTATAAGGATATCGTCTTTGTTTCCGATTGTGCTATCGTATCAACAGATTCCTTAAATGAACTGTCTCGTAGGCACATCCAGTTCATCTCCTGATCTTTTCGGAAACCTTTAATCTTGCCCAGGAACTCAAAGACCTGGCTTGGCAAGCCGACAACTGGAATGATATCGGCCCTTTAAGCAACGCTAAAACGGCTGCAAACTACAAAACCTTTGCTCTTGCTGTGAGAGCTAGACGGCAGAAAGTATGATTTTGTAGTGGTTTATTCCTCAGTACTGGATGCAAAGAAAGAAAAAACACTGAAAAAACGCATCGCCAAACAAAAAGAAGAACTGCAAAAGCTTGCAAAAGATCTAGCAAAGCAGAGGTTTGCCTGTGCGCCTGATGCTGAAACTGCCCTCAAAAAGTTTCAAGCAAAAGCTGAAGAAATGGGCTTTACAATCCAGGGCGAAATAAAGCAAGAAGAAAAGCGTTCTTATTCCGGCAAAGGCCGACCCCGCAAAGGCGAAGAACCAACAATCTCTATCACTTACCAGTGTCAATGCCAGATCGGAGAAATGAAACCAGACTATTATGAGCATCTCCGCCAGAAAGAGTCTACCTTTGTTCTGATAGCCAATGTCAGGGATAAGAAAAAGTGGGATGATCGCAGGATTCTCCAGGAATACAAAACCCAATCTTCTATAGAAAACAAGTTTCGTTTCCTGAAAAGTCCTGTTTATCTTGGCCCTGTCTATCTGGAAAAACCCAGCCGTGTCCAGGCTATTGGCTATGTTTTTATCCTGGTGCTTTTAATCTCTTCCTACCTGGAGTACAGGGTGCGCAAAAGCTTGAAGGAGAACAAGGAATATGTGCTGCTGCCGGGGAAAAAGAAAACTGACCGCCCTACAACAAAAACTATTATGGAATACTTCAGCTTTATCATGATCGTAATCGTTAACGGACAACGCCTTTTCCCCAGTAATTGCAATAAACAAGCTCTAAACCTGGTGAGATGGGCCGGTTATGATCCTGAGGAAGTCTATCTAAAACCACTACCCTGGTATCCAGGTCGTAAAAAATGAGCGTCAATTTTATCATCAAGAGATAAAAGAAAAATGGAATAATCTGACACGCGGAGTATCGGTAACACAAAAGAAGAAGGAATTTTTTAATTTTTGTCGTATTCTATTCATAGAATAACGAAGTATATTTAAGTTTTACTTTACACCCAATTATGTCTGCCCAACAGTTGCAGACGCATCCTCAGCCCAACAGCCGCTGAGGTAAAGGAGGAGAACAATGCTTCCTTACCTCGGTTTTTGTTTTTTTAATTAACGTTTTGCAAAGATAACCGCATAATTGTTGCTGTGCTTTCCGGCTGAAAGCACCACCAGCAGCCCGGGCAAGCCAAGTCCATGGCCCCTTAGCGGGCCGGCTAACAAGCCCTTGGTCCTTGCTGGCTGTTCGACTGCAAGTACCCTGGAGGGCAAACGGACAACTGCGGATGAAACTTGACAATGAATATAGAGATAGTTCCGGTCTTCGGGGGGACACACGCGTATGAACCGTCGAGCGAAATGCTCTGAGCAGGACTGGGCGGGGATAGCGCAGGGAGACGAATCCGAAGCCGGCGTCCTGGTAGGATTTTTTGGGGTGTTTTTGTGGAGATGCTGCCAGGGCGGATACCTTCGAAGTAAAAATCACAGTTGCATGCAGAACGATCGCGCGTAACACCCATTTTTTATTTTTACACAAATCAAAACAAACCGGAGAGGAGTAGATATGATCAATCCCTGGCGGTGGCGCTGGCCAGCATCGTTACTGGGGAGTATGTTGAGCCGAATAAGATCACGCTACTGGAATATCTCAGGAACTGGTTGAAAACAAAGAAACTTGCGCGCACGACAAGGCCCGGATACCGGAACATCATTGAAAACCACATCGGGAAAGATCCCATCGGCAGCTTGCCGGTAAGCAGGCTGCAATTTAGCAGCATCAACAACTACTATGCGAGATGCCGGCAGGCCGGCCTGAGTGAAAACACACTCAAGCGTCACCAGGCGATACTACGTCCAGCATTGGACAACGCCGTTCTTGACAGGTTGCTAACCGTCAACCCGGCCCGGTATGTTAAGCTGGAAAAGCCGCGAAGGTACAAAGCATCCACCTACGACGCCGAGCAAGTAGCAGTTAT
>DAOURU010000180.1 GCA_030627585.1 Bacillota bacterium | reverse complement strand
TAAAGGGACGATCGAGCGGAGGAGTTCGGAGACACCCCCTCCATAAGGAGTGGCGTTGATATGCGCCAGGCGCAGCCCCTTCAAGGGTTCTGCAATTTTTTTAAGCTCGAGGATCGCCTCTTTTCCGATAAATTCCTCATAGGCATCTACCGATTGTACTCCGACATCAATCAGCTGAAGCATAATCTCCCGCCGGCCAGGAAATTTTCTTTTTCCTCTCCGATCGTATTACGTCCTGGAATCGTATTCCTCCTGGATCGTTTGCGCCCTGGATCGCATTGCGCCCTGGCCGGTTTCTCCCCTCCCATGCTTATTCGCAATCCAGGACATCCTGTTAACGAGAAGACTTATCTGTCTATATTCCTTTGGTTTTGTTATTATTGTTATTATATGCATCAATTTTACTCATGCAGCAAACCTCGCTCAATATAAAGACTCCGCGCAAGACTCCGCGCCCCGCCGGCTAAAGACCCCTGCCGGAACCGGCGGGAAAGAAAACACATTTCACAGGCACTTGATCGGTATTATCAGTATTACATGATTAAGACTAATTTACATCAAAACGATTGTCAATAGTGAAGATATAAAGCTGGATGATACAAAGCCCCTTTTTAAAAGCCCCTTTTTAAAAGCCACTTTCAGCCATGGATCTGGGGGGGTTCCTGAGTGGACGGGGAAAAACGCCGGAGAAAGCCCCGTCCCAACTCCACAAGGTAAAGGAGTTCATCCAGGCGGAGCAGCAGCCCCAACACTGCAAAGACAAAAACCCCGCAGGCAATGTCCAGCCCCACGCGCGCTGCAAGGAAAAGAGCGCCACCAGGAAGACATCCCGCCAGGATCCCGTCGAGGGCGTAAACCGCGAAGCCCATCGCCACCGCAGACACGGCCGCCCTCCCGACGAAGCGGAAAAAAGACCTCTCGAATAACCCCGGCACCCTCCTCTCCAGGAGGCAGGAAAGGACAAGCATGTTTGCGATTGCAGTCAAAGAGGTCGCCAGCGCCAGTCCGGAGTGCTGAAGGAAGCGAACGAGCACCAGGCTGAAGAAAAGCTTCACCCCGACCGTAGCCAGGGAAACAAACAGCGGAGTGCGCATATCCTGCATGGCAAAGAAGCCGCGCGTGAGCGGAAGGTTCAGGCAAAATCCCGCCAGGCCAACGGTAAAGTACAGGAGCGCGCCGGCCGTCATCGCGGTGGCGCGGGTGTCAAAAGCCCCCCGCTCGAAAAGCAGGGTCACGACAGGCTCCCGCAGAATAATGAGCCCTGCGGAGGCGGGAATGGCAAGCAGGAGGACAACCTTGATCCCCTTCTGCAGGGCGGCGGCCATCTCCCCAAACCGCTCCTCCGCAACGAGCCTGCTCAAGGTGGGGAAGAGTGCCGTCGTCACTGCCAGGACAAACAGGCTCTGAGGAAGGTTCATCAGCTTGTTGGCGTAATTCAAGGCGGCGATGCTCCCCTCGGCCAGACCGGAGGCGATTCTCCAGTCAATCATCGTGTAGATTGAGCCGATGCCGGAGGCAAGCATCACCGGAAGCATCATCACTATGACCCGGCGCACCTCCGGGTGCCGGAAGTTTAAAGCAAGAGAATACCTGAAGCCGACGCCTCTTAATGCCGGCAGCTGCACCAGTCCAAAGGCCAGGGCGCCGGCGAGCGCACCGGCGGCCAGGCCGTGAATTCCGTAAAATTTCCCCGCAACAAGGGCAAAAATGATGATCACGATGTTCATCGCGGCCGGCCCGAAGGCGGGGGGCCCGAAAATGTTATTGGCGTTGAGGATCCCGTTGAAGACACCGGCCAGGCTCATGAACACAATCGAAGGCATGACAATTACGGTGAGCCGGGCAGCAAGCCTCAGCGTCTCGGGCGGGAACCCGGCCCCAAAGGCACGCGCCACAACAGGGGCAAAAAGCATTCCCAGCAGGGCGAGCACACAAGCGGCAACGAAAACCGCATTGGCCACAAGGCTCATCACCCGCCAGGCCTCTTCCCGGCGCCCGCAGGCAACGTACTCCGCAAAAAGGGGCACAATCACCGTGGCCAGCGCCATCCCCACTACCCCGTAAAACATGGAGGGAATGATAAAGGCGACCAGAAAGGCATCAGTCGCCCCGGTGGCGCCGAAGCGGTAGGCGATCGCTGCTTCTCTTCCCAACCCCAGGAAACGTGAAAGGAGTGACAGGGCAAGAATTAGTACAGTCGCCCTCGCGATAGTTTTACCGGCACTCATGCTGCATCAATCCACCCGTTCAGAATGAAAATTAAAGCTTCTCCGCAAGTGTGAAATTTTAGTGAAATTTTATGAGTTGCATACCCCCAAATATTCGACCAATCAACAGCAAATCCTGCAAATTTCGTGTTTTTGAGCAGGCTCGCACGCTATCAGTTCTCCAGCAGCTGCCATTCATTGCAGCCCTGGTGCAGGAAGCCAGGCAGCGAGCGGTCCGCAAAACTTCCGGTAAATAAAATCTTGAGTCGCTCCAGGCCAAAGCATCAGGGGGTTTCGTCTGCGGTTACGGGCTTAAGCATATCTCAGTCTTCCTTTCGGCTTGGGAATGGGACGACCCAGTTCGGTGGCCGTTTCGATCCACTCCTCTATCACTTTTTCAACATTGGTCAGAACCTCCTGATAACTGGCGCCATCAGCGGCGCATCCCGGCAACTCCGGGACCTCGGCGATAAAGGCTTCGTCCTCTTCACTCCAGTAAATGATGATCTCGTACCTATACATTATTCTTACCCCCCATCCGGTACTTGAGGATAACATCTCTTACTTGCTTAACCTGATAAGCCTTGGCAAGCTTGCCCTTGGGCTGCAAATTAAGAATCTCTTCGATTCCGTCCTGGTAGAAAATGTGGTGATCGCCCTTTACACGCTCCTTAAATCCCAGCGCAAGGAGAAGATTGCAAAGTTCTCCAAAAGGTATATTTGCATCTGATTGACCGCTCATTATACGCATTAAAAGCTTTTTATACTTTGCCATCCGGCTTAATGCCTCTTTCCGTTTTAGTATAGTCATTACAACTCAAGATAATCACTATCTCTCACCAGTGAGATAATAATGAAATTTTCGAGCCATATCTTCAGGGCCTTCACCTATTCCGACGATACTTAGGGCTTTATCAATATCGTGAGGCGTTCTATTAACTGGCTTCTCTAAACTGGCTTTTAGTTTCCTCAATTCACTTTCGTCATCTTTGCTGTGTTTTTTAAGCATCTTTTCAATAACTTTAACCTTTGCTTCTAATCTGGAAACCCTCTGATCAAGATCGGGATTAGCCGTTATCATCACCCTTTCTTGGGCTATCTTAGGATCAGTATATCACAATAGCTGAATTCATTACCACGCTTAAAGCGTGGTTTTTTTATGCCCGAATTGGAGGTAAAACGAATAATCAGTCCAGTTCCATCACCAGGACATAGACCTGTTACAGACGCACTGGAAGTTCTGAGATTTCTGCTCGACGGCAGCCTGACCGAAGCCCCGAAGCGAAAAAAGATTACAGCGTGATTAATGCAAATATAAAAAGAACCCCAAAAAATTGGGGTAGTAAATCCTCATTGGAAAAGGCTTCCAACCCCGGAAGCCTTGATTTTCAAATGGTGAGCCATGCTGGACTCGAACCAGCGACACCCTGATTAAAAGTCAGGTGCTCTACCAACTGAGCTAATGGCCCG
>DAOURU010000097.1 GCA_030627585.1 Bacillota bacterium | reverse complement strand
TGGCGCCCCTCCTCTTCCAGGGTCCCTACAACCCTTTCGTTGGCGCGCTTCAAGATCCTGATTACTTCCCCCTCGGCGCGCTTCCCTCTCAAACTGTAACCCAAAGGGCGTACAATGACACGGTCGTTATGCATTGCCCCACCCAGATTTTCCCTCGAAATATACAGGTCATCAGCTCCCCTGTTATCAGGAACCAGAAAAGCGTAGCCCTGCGGATGGCCCTGGAGCGTGCCTACATAAAGATTCATTTTTTCGGGCACACCATATCTGTTTTTCCGGGTCCGTACAACTTCTCCCTCGTTTTCCATCTCTTCCAGTAAAGAGATCAGGCCGCTGATATCTTCTTCCACGCCAAACAACTCGGATAATTCCTGAAGGTTCAGGGGCCGGTTTGCTTTTTTCAGGAAATTTAACACCTGGTCTTTCAGCGCTCCTTTTCTCTTTACTCGGCTTATTTTTTGTTTTTGCTTTGCCATAACTCTTTTTTCACCTATTTGTTAAAGTTTTAAAAATTCAACATTTCAATTTTAACACGGGCCTCGTCCTAAAACAACCAGGATTAAAATTAAAACACATTTTTAATAATCTGACATACTAATTCAATATACCATATCTTTATTGACAATACTAGAATAATTTGCTATTCTTTCTCTAGTCTGCTTACGGATATATAAAATACAAGATCCACTTCAGAATGGAAAGGGGGGATGACAGAGACAATAAAGGGGGGATTGCTGCTTTAAAAACGTTTCCCGAATTAAGTATGGAAAGGAGAAAGCGTAGATGTCTGTGATGGAAAAACTACTTATACTGGCACCTGTAGGATCAGTCGTAGCGCTGCTCTTTGCAGGGTACCTCGCATATACAGTAATCAAACGCTACGATGAGGGCCCGCCGGAAGTTGTCTTTATTGCGGAAGCAATCAGGGAAGGAGCAAGGGCCTACATCAAGCGCCAGTACAGCGGAGTAGCCCTTTTCTTTGCTGTCATGGCCGTGATCCTGTTATTTATTGCCTGGAAAGGGTACCTCACTTTCTTCACGCCCTTTGCCTTTCTTACCGGAGGTTTCTTCTCCGGCCTTGCCGGTTTCATCGGGATGACGATGGCCACAAATTCCAGCGCCCGCACGGCGATGGCCGCCAGAGACAGCCTCAATAAAGCGCTGCGGGTAGCCTTTGCCGGAGGCGCGGTGATGGGCATGGTTGTGGTCGGCCTTGGTCTCCTCGACCTGAGCATCTGGTATTATGCGCTTAATTATTTTTACCGCCACCTTGACACGGCAACCCGCATCCAGAACATTACCAGCACGATGCTGACCTTTGGGATGGGCGCCAGCGCGCAAGCGCTCTTCGCCCGGGTCGGGGGCGGCATTTTTACCAAAGCCGCTGATGTAGGGGCGGACCTGGTTGGAAAAGTGGAGGCCAACATCCCCGAAGACGATCCCCGCAACCCCGCGGTAATTGCCGACAATGTAGGGGATAATGTCGGAGACGTTGCAGGGATGGGAGCCGACCTCTACGAATCTTACGTGGGTTCCATCGTAGCAACTGCAGCCCTTGCGGTGGCCGCCGGGCACGGCGTGCCCGGCGTGAGCGTCCCTATGGTGATGGCCGCAGTAGGTGTGCTTGCTTCGATTATCGGAACCTTCTTCGTTCGGTCGGGCGAAAACGCGGAGCAGGGGGTACTGCTGGCAGCCCTGCGCCGGGGGATCTTCGCGAGCGCCTTTATGATCGCAGTTGTTTCCTTTCTGCTCGTATGGAGCGCCCTCGGCCTGGAGCAAATCGGTGTTTACTTCTCTATCCTCGCCGGCTTGATCGCGGGGGTTATCATCGGCTTGAGCACCGAGTACTTCACTTCGGGAGAATACCATCCAACCCGGGCAGTTGCCAATTCTGCGATAACAGGTCATGCCACCGTAATCATCAGCGGTATAGCGACCGGGATGATATCTACCGCAATCCCCGTTGTGGTTGTGGGAGCAGCAGTGATATTAAGCTTTTTCCTTTCCGGCGGTGCAACCAATTATAACGCCGGGCTCTACGGCGTGGGAATTGCAGCAGTAGGAATGTTGAGCACACTGGGGATTACTCTGGCGACAGATGCCTACGGCCCCATCGCCGATAACGCGGGGGGAATTGCCCAGATGTCCAATCAAAAGCCTATCGTCCGGAAGCGGACCGACGCCCTGGACGCCCTGGGCAACACGACTGCAGCGACCGGAAAGGGATTTGCGATCGGTTCCGCCGCATTGACGGCGCTGGCCCTAATTGCCGCCTACCGCGACCAGCTGGAAATCATCATCCAGCGGGATAATTTACACCTTCTCCTTGATTTCTCAATTTTAAACCCAAAGATTTTAGTCGGCCTCTTCCTGGGCGCAATGCTTCCCTTCTTCTTCGGGTCCCTGACCATGAAAGCGGTGGGGCGCGCCGCCCAGAAGATCGTCCTGGAAGTGAGGCGCCAGTTTAAAGAAATCCCCGGCCTGATCGAAGGAAAAGCACGGGCGAACTACGCAAATGCGGTGGAAATTTGCACCCGCGCCGCCCAGATCGAAATGATCGCCCCCGCCTTAACTGCAATTCTAGCTCCTTTGGTAATCGGAATCTTCCTGGGTGTGGAAGGAGTCGCCGGGCTCCTGTGCGGAGCGGTGGCATCCGGCTTTGTCCTCGCAGTCATGATGGCCAACTCCGGAGGAACCTGGGACAATGCCAAAAAACACATCGAAGATGGCGCCCACGGCGGAAAAGGTTCTGAGCCCCATAAGGCTGCCGTCACAGGAGATACAGTTGGAGACCCGTTCAAAGATACGTCAGGGCCCTCTTTAAACATTCTTATCAAGTTGATGTCTATGGTCTCTATTGTCTTTGCCGCTTTCATCCTGCACAACGCTTTATTTTAGAACCCGCCTCACCTGCAATTCCAAAAATTAAGCCGGTACATCAAGTGTACCGGCCTTCTTTTTTTGTTCAGTAAAGATTAAAGCATCGCAAGCATTAACGTTAAAAGGAAAAAACCAACAGCAAGTATCATCGAAATCCTGTTGAGAAATTCATCCAATCCCTTTTTCTTGCCCAGCAAAGACTGCGCGCCCCCCGCAATCACCCCGGAGAGACCGGCGCTCTTTCCTGACTGCAGCAGAATCGTCATAATTAATCCCACGCTAAACAGCACTTGAAAAATAGTCAGAATAGTTTTGAGCAACCCCAGCTCCCCCTTTTTCAATTTCCTAAAACAATTTAATTCTAGCACTACCGGGAGAGATTGTAAAGAGCACTGCGACCCGCATAATAAGCGGCTCCTCCCAGTTCTTCCTCAATCCGCAGGAGCTGGTTGTACTTCGCAACACGGTCGGTGCGGGAAGGCGCCCCCGTTTTAATCTGACCTGCGTTGAGGGCCACGGCAAGGTCTGCAATCGTGACATCCTCGGTTTCTCCGGAACGGTGGGAGATAACAACGCCGTAAGAAGCCCGCTTTGCGGTTTCCACAGTTTCCAGGGTTTCTGTAAGGGTGCCGATTTGGTTGACCTTAACGAGAATTGCGTTTGCCGTTTCCTTTTTAATTCCTGCTTCGAGGCGGTTCCGGTTGGTGACAAAGAGATCGTCCCCCACCAACTGGACCCGGTCTCCGATTTGCTCTGTCAGCTGCTTCCACCCCTCCCAGTCATCTTCGGCAAGGCCGTCCTCGATTGAAAGAACGGGGTAGCGATCCACCAGTTCCAGGTAGAAATCAATCAGCTCCCCTGCCGTCCGCGCCGCTCCAACGCTCCGGAAATGGTACTTGCCTCCTTCGTAAAGTTCGGTTGCAGCCACGTCAAGACCCAGAAAAACTTCTTCCCCCGCTCGGTAGCCGGCACGCCCGATCGCCTCTATAATGACATCCAGCGCTTCTTCATTAGACCTTAAATTCGGGGCAAACCCTCCCTCATCTCCGACAGTTGTGCTCAGACCCCGCTCTTTGAGCACCCCCCGCAGGTGATGAAAAATTTCCGCTCCCACGCGCAGGGCGTTTCGAAAACTTCCGGCGCCCAGGGGAATAATCATGAACTCCTGGATATCTACATTGTTGTCCGCGTGTTTTCCGCCGTTCAAAATGTTCATAAATGGGACGGGCAGCCGGCACGCTCCAATCCCGCCCAGGTAGCGGTAAAGAGGAAGGCCGAGACTGGCGGCGGCGGCCTTCGCCACTGCAAGGGAAACGCCTAAAATGGCATTCGCCCCAAGCTTTTCTTTGTTCGGCGTGCCGTCTAAATCAAGCATGGTCTGGTCAACTAAAATCTGGTCTGTAGCCTCCATACCGATGACCTTTGGAGCAATAATGCTCAGAACGTTGTCAACGGCATTTAAGACCCCTTTCCCCAGAAACCGGCCGCGATCTCCATCCCGCAATTCCAGGGCTTCGTGCGCCCCGGTGGAGGCCCCCGAAGGAACGGCAGCCCTACCGATACTGCCGTCCTCAAGGTAGACGTCAACCTCTACTGTGGGATTACCCCGGGAGTCCAGAATTTCCCTTGCAAGTACCTCCGTGATCAAAGACATTTTTTGAAAACCTCCATTCCCTTTATTTCCTTTAAATTTAAACATTCGCCCCTACGGGTAAAAGCAAAGAACGTCCGGTCATTTCCGGGGGTTGAGGGATTCCCAAAATCTCCAAAACTGTCGGGGCAAGATCCTCAAGCGCTCCCCCTTCTCTGAGAAGGCTTCCCCGGTACTTTTCCCCGGCCAGGATTAAAGGAACTTCATTCGTAGTATGCGCTGTATGAGGTTCTTCCCCGCCCTCTTCCAGCATTTGTTCGGCATTGCCGTGATCTGAAGTAATGAGGGCGATGCCCCCCTTGCCCAACACTGCTGTCACCACCCGCCCGAGACATTGCCGGGCAGCGGAGCCTCCGCATTTCGCCCTTGATCTGACTCCCACGCTGAACTCACAACCGAAACATTCGCTCCAGATCGGTCTCCTGGAAACAGGGGAATCGGAATCCAAGGACACGGTCCCGCCACCGGAGGCGTCCGGATTTGATTTCTACATCTCCAGCAGCCTCGCCTGGCCATGGAACAGGCTTTCCATCTACCTTATTCCGCAGGTCTCGGGGCAGAGGTTGTACTCGTGGACAGTTGTAACGGTTGTGCCGACAAGCCAGCAGATGACCATATCCTGGGACGTCTCCGGCGCCCCGGCGGACGTCAACCCATACTTCCTTGAGCTCGATGTGGCGACCGGCGACCCGGTTGGCGACCTCATGGATATGAAGACCACTCCCTCTACGGCCATTCAGGGTGGAGCCCTGGCGCCGACGACCAAAGCGTTCGAGTTCCGAATGTATCTCAACTTGCCCCCTGTTCTCGATAC
>DAOURU010000012.1 GCA_030627585.1 Bacillota bacterium | reverse complement strand
TGGCTTTCAAACGCACCCCGAAACGGCTACCCTGACGGATCAACTCCGGCTCTTCGAGAACCATCTCATCAAGATGCGGCGCAACGACTCCGTATCCGACTTCACGCACTTCTTCCAGCGCCGGAGCTACTTTTTCAAACTCATAGTTAGCCTTGCTCAGGTCTCGCATTAACCGAAGAATGTCATGATCCCCGGATATCGAAAGCCCGCTTACCTCCTTAAGCACCTCATAAAAGAGCCCCTCCTGGGATTTTACGTCAACCACGGCAACCCCTGTTCCCAGGTTTACATCCTCAAGTTCGGCTCTTGCCACAAACTCATTTTCTCGTATTTGTTCTACGGCTTTGTCAATATCCCGAAGCCTGTTAACGCTTTGGATCGCCTGCTGGATGGCATGTTCGAAGTCCAAACGCAGCCAGTGAGCTTCTTCCAGTTCTTCAATCCACCGGGGCAAGTTAACGTTGACCTCTTGAACGGGGAATTCGTAGAGTGCCTCTTGCAAAATATTTAAAATATCATCCTGACTCATTTCTGAGCAGTTCAGAGGAAGCACAGGAACATCGTATTGCTCCTCCAGACTTCTTACAAGTTCGGTCGTTTCTAAGGCTTCGGGGTAAAGAGAGTTAAGGATCACAATAAAAGGCTTGCCCAGCTCTTTTAATTCTCCGATAACTCTTTGCTCCGCCTCCAAGTAGTTTTCGCGCGGTATTTCCGTAATCGTACCATCAGTTAAAATAACTATTCCGATTGTCGAATGATCAGTTATTACCTTCCTTGTTCCGATTTCCGCAGCATCTTGAAAAGGAATTGCCTCTTCAAACCACGGAGTCATGACCATGCGGGGACCGCTCTCTTCTTCGTAGCCTAAAGCCCCTTCAACCGTATACCCTACACAATCAACCATTCTCGTTTTCATTTTCAGGCCGTTTTTAATAGAAATTTCAACTGCATCTTTCGGAATAAACTTTGGCTCTACAGTCATGATCGTTCTTCCGGCGCCGCTTTGGGGCAGTTCGTCTTTTGCTCTTTCCCGATCATGGGGATTAATAATGTTCGGCAGCACTAAGAGTTCCATAAAACGTTTGATAAAAGTGGATTTTCCAGTCCGAACAGGCCCCACGATCCCCAGGTAAACGTCTCCCCCAGTCCGTTCTGCAATGTCACGGAAAATATTAATACTCTCCATGGGTAACCCCCTCCCTACTTCTTTTTATGCGGTACAATCCCTCTTTATTCATTCCATCGTCGTTTTTGCACTCCACTTTTACGGAAGGAAGTGCTCCGGGCTCATTGCGATTTCAAGGGAATTTTCTACCGGTACTATGTATATGAAAGTTGTGAACCGGTATTACCAAAAAACAACATTTTCGGAGTAAAAAATTCGGCTTCTAAGTCCAAGCCGAAAAGCAAGCTACCCTTTCATTCATTCCCCGTCCCAAAGGAAAAGAAATGTCTCGCTCAGATTAAAAAAATTCTTTATTTTCCCCAACCGAGACAGTTCAAAAATATATCTTTCACCTCATGGCGCCTGGATCTCAACATTAAGTTGGAAACAGCGGTTTGGGGTGGTAATTTAGAAAAAAGAACCTGATATATTTGTTCTGTTATCGGCATTTCAATTCCGTAACGAAAAGAGAGTTTACGTGCAGCGCTGGTAGTTTCTATTCCCTCTACTACCATCCCCACTTTTTGGAGAACTTCTTTAAGGGCTAAACCCTGGCCCAAAAAAATACCCGCCCTCCTGTTTCTACTGTGCATGCTCGTCGCTGTCACAACTAAATCTCCAACCCCCGCCAGCCCGAGAAATGTTAAAGGATTGGCGCCCAGCACTACACCCAAGCAGGCAATTTCTGTCAACCCGCGTGTTATTAAAGCCGCCCTGGTATTGTCCCCAAATCCTAAACCTTCAGCGATCCCTGTACCAAGCGCAATGATATTTTTTAAAGCTCCCCCAAGCTCTACCCCTACTACGTCGGAATTCGTATAAACACGAAAGCTTGAAGTCATAAAAACATCTTGTATGAATTCGGCAATTTTCTGACTTCGCGCCGCAACCACCACCGCGGTAGGCATCCCCCGGCATACCTCCTCAGCATGACTTGGCCCCGAAAGCACCGCGAGCCGTTCGGCAAATTCAGGTAATTCTTGAGAAATTACCTCGGAAAGACGGAGGCAACTTTTATTTTCCAAGCCCTTTGCGGTATTAACCAGATAACAACCGGGCCGGATCAAGGGTCGGATCCGTCCTGTCACTTCCCTGATGCTTCGGGAAGGAACTGCAAGAACAATAATTTCCGCATCTTTAAGCGCCAGGCCAAGGTCGGAACTAATTTCAATGCAAGGTGAGAGCAAAACTCCA
This sequence comes from Bacillota bacterium, assembly GCA_030627585.1. Lineage (GTDB taxonomy): Bacteria > Bacillota > DSM-12270 > Thermacetogeniales > Thermacetogeniaceae > Ch130. Next base: position 9,464 of record DAOURU010000012.1, on the reverse strand, counting down.
GGTAAATATTTTTTATTTTCTCGAGTTTCTGAAAGCTGCCGGGCATTTTCAGAAGACCGCACCCAGAGCTTGATCTTTTCACCCTTGGCAGCGAGATGAATAGCAAGGGCTGTACCCCAGCTTCCGGCCCCGAGGATCGCAATTTTTTTCCCCAAAACTCTTCCTCCTTCACCAAAAACGAATGCGGCGTTCGGTACCCCGCCGTAAACGACGGATATTAGGGAGGTGTTTGAAAACGATAAAGATGAGAGCAGGAACGATGAATAAAAAGTAAATCCAGGGTTCCCGGAAAATAAGGGCAATGACAGGAACAGACAGGGAAGCAATAATTGACCCCAGGGAAATATATCCCAAGAGAAAGACAACAACCACCCAGATCCCGAAAGCCAGCAAGATGACTTTCGGCATAAGGGCAAGCACTGCTCCGGCAGCCGTTGCAACTCCCCGGCCGCCACGGAAACGAAGAAAAACTGACCAGTTGTGACCAATCACTGCAAGCAGTCCTGCTGCCGCACCCCAACCCGGACCCAAGAAAATTTTTCCTAAGAGCGCCGGAATGAGACCCTTCGCGAGATCACATAAAAAGACGATGATCCCCGCTTTTTGTCCCAAGACTCGAAACGCATTGGTGGTGCCGATGTTGCCGCTCCCATGCGCGCGCAGATCAATACCCCTCAGCTTTCCAAAAAGGTAACCAAAGGGGAGCGCTCCCATCAAATAACTTCCCAAAAGCAGCCCCAAGAATTTCAACTTGCCCCCTCCCTTGGCTTTTTATCATTTACGCCGGACACGAAAAGCCAACCGAATTGGAGTTCCTTCAAAACCATAAGATTTTCTAAGTTGGTGCTCCAGGTATCGCTTGTAGGAAAAGTGGACGAGTGCAGGGTTGTTTACGAAAAAAACAAAAACAGGAGGTTTTATCCCGGTTTGGACGATATAGTAAAATTTTAGTTCTTGCCCTTTCGGAGACGGAGGGGGGTTGAGATAAATTGACTCATTGAGCCAACCGTTAAGGTTGCCGGTGCTAATTCGTTTTTCTTGTTCTGCTGCGATATCATCGACAAGTTTTAAAATCCGGTTTACGCCCTTACCTGTGAGGGCAGAAACGTAAAGAATGGGAGCATAAGAGAGAAAATCAAGTTCTGAACGGATCAAAAGCTCATACTCTTTCATCTTGCCTCCGTCTCGTTTGATTAAATCCCATTTATTAATTATGATGATCAGGCCCTTCCCGGCTTCTTGAAGATACCCACCAATCTTTTTATCCTGTTCTACCACACCCTGCGTTGCATCCAAAACAAGAAGTGCCACATCAGCCCGGTTGACCGCCTTTAAGGAACGAGCCACGCCATAACGCTCTACGCCCGCCTTAACGCGGCCTCGCTTGCGAATTCCGGATGTGTCTACGAAAATATAGGTTTTGTCATCCTTTTTCAAAAAAGTGTCGATTGCATCCCGTGTTGTCCCTGGCACCTCACTGACAATAATCCGATCTTCCTTTATGAGTGTATTGACTAAAGAGGATTTTCCCACATTTGGTCTTCCCACAACTGCAACCCGGACGCCCTGACCTTCCGCCACATCCGGAAAATCCTGGGGAAGGGCCGCGCCAATCCGGTCCAGGAGTTCATCAATATTAAGACCGTGCAGGGCCGAAACAGGAACAGGTTCACCCATCCCCAGGCTTAAAAAATCATACACAATCTGGCGATTTTTAAAGTGATCGACCTTATTCGCGACCAGGATCACCTCCTTTCGCGCCCTTCGGAGCGCCCGTGCAATTTCTTCCTCCTGGGCGGTGGACCCAACCCGGGCATCAACAACAAAGACTATTAAATCAGCCTCTTCGATTGCCTTTTCAACCTGCGCCTGGACCTGGTCGCGAAATTCGGGATCCTCCAAAAAGAGGCCCCCGGTATCGACCAGGGTAAAAATGCGCCGGTTCCATTCTACATCCCGGTAGAGACGATCTCGCGTTACTCCCGGAAAATCGGCGACAATCGCTGTCCTGCCTCCGGTCAGACGATTAAACAAGGTTGATTTTCCCACATTGGGACGACCTACGATGGCTACAACCGGTTTTCTCATTTTCTCTCCACCTGTTGCCAGTCATAATAATGTTCCTCTAATTTAAAACTTCAAAACCGCTTCGACCAAGGCGCGTGCCGTTGGTTTAACTACACTAAATTTGCACCCCAGCTTGGAGCCAACTTGTGCTAAGGTGCTGCCATCTAATAAATAAGAATCTTCGCGGCGCAACAAGATGCGAGGCAACAAAACTTCCTCCCCTGCAAAACCTCTTAATTTCCACAAGAGATCTTTTCCGGTCAGCAATCCTGTTACATCGATCCGGGGGCCAAAAAAAATATTAGGAATCGGTACCAGTTTTAAATCCAAATTTTCGATCAGGTTGAGCCTTGCAACTACAGGCTTTAATGCCCTCGCCCCCGCAAGGCCGGTAGCAATGAAAAAGCGGCGCGGGCGACGCAGACGCCCGGGAAGAAGAGGTAAGAAACCAATAAATTCCTGATAAAAAAGGCGGGTAAGTCCGATTCCATTTTCCAGTTGGGGAAAGTCATCATAGAAAGGAGCCGGAGGAAAAGGAAGATTTGCCCGCAGGTAAAACTCATCTGCAAGGTAAACAAAGGATGACCCCACCTGTCGCCTGAACAATTCCTGTACCGGCGCAAACCGCCTAATTAATTTCCTGCATTCCGGTTTCGTAAAGGCTCGCAAAAAGGGGAGTTTCTGCCGGAATTTAGTCAGGCCAACAGGCACAATTCCGATTGAATTGACTTGGGGCCAGAATTGTGCAAGATCCCAGATTGTTCTTTTGAGGGCTTCGCCGTCATTGATGCCGGGACAAAGGACAATTTGAACGTGCATCGTAATCCCGCCCCGGGCAAGGGTAGCCAATTGTTCTAAAAGAGGGACGGGTTCTTTGCGCCCCAACATTTTCCCCCGCAGGACCTGATCTGTGCTGTGAACTGAAAGATAAAGAGGACTTAAGTGAAAAGCAAGAATGCGGCGAACATCATGTTGAGTAAGATTGGTTAAGGTAATAAAGTTTCCGTGCAGAAAAGAGAGCCGGTAATCATCATCTTTTTCGTAGAGGGAGGGCCGCAGTCCCGGAGGTAGTTGATCCACAAAGCAAAAAATGCATTTATTCCGGCACCGGTGAATTCCATCGAAGCAATCGGTTGCAAAGACCAGACCTAAATCGGTATCATAACCTTTATTTATCCAGAATTGTTTCTTTCTTCCATCCCGCTGACAAATGCTGAGTTCAATCTTTTCTCCGGTGATTAAGTACCTGTATTCAATAAAATCACGCGGGACAATACCGTTTACTGTAAGTAAACGGTCCCCAGCCCGAATATTCAGGGAGTCCCCGATCGTGCCTCGTTTTACCCTCGCAATTGTAATACCTGATCTCTTCCGGCAGCTCATTTCCTAAGCTCAAACTCCATCTTTTTTTTATCATTATCCTTGAGTGACAAAGTTTAGTCAAGAACTCCCTCCTTTATTGTAGTTTTTACCCGGTTTCCCTCATCGCGGCAGGCTTCCATCATGCTTCGAAAAACCTTTTTTTCTAATAAGCGCAGCCCCTCTGACCAAGTAAAGATCTTGAAAATAAGAGCAAGCCAGCGAAAGAGGAGAGGAGGCGCAACGCAAGATTCCACTACATAAAAATGTGACCGGGGAATCCCTAAAAGATTTCGCAGTTCCCTTAAAGTCCGGGCAACAATTTGAGGTTCTCCTCCCCCGCCCAGGACATAAAGGTGATAGCCCCCAGCGGACCCCAGGCATGACACTGTCCCTATTTTCCCGGTAACCTTTTTTTGCTGCGAAGCCCACTTAAGAATAAAATCGCCATGCGCCTCGGGATACAAATGAAAACCGGCGCTAAGCAGGGCAAGCCTGTAGTCTTGGGGACAGATATAAAAAACCGCCCGCGGGGACGAAAACTGTTCCCGGGAGTTATGATTTTCCCCGCTTCTTTTTCTTAGATTTTCTTCAACTTGATCTGCCAGTTCAACAAACCGAAAATATGCTAATTGAGTTCCCAGAATAACAAGCGGCCTCCCCGCCGCGACCATTTTGAGACGCCTCGATAAAAAACCCCCAAAAACCATCAACAGATTAATGGGTTCTGTAGTATCAACGGGATAAAGAGCGTGACTGCACCCAAGAATCTGTGCTGCCTTTTGCAAAAGAAAAGTAAAACTGCGTCCTAAAGTGCGTTTTCCCAGCACATAAACCTCGTTTCCGGCCCAATCATACCCCATCACGCGGAAGTGCCCGGGGGCAACCGCTTCGTTTCCGTCGAAATGGGGGACTTGAAGCAGTTCGCGAGCACCCGGAATCCGATCCCGGGGGAGAAGACCCAGATGAATTCCCGCAGTTGTTACAGAAGAATGAGAGCCGCCGTAACAGTGATAAATAACCTTCGTCATAAACCTACTCCTAATGTTTCACAATTATTAAGACGCCATTCTCTAAATCATGGACCATTCCTTTCAAAATTCGACTTAAAACAAGGGCGATCTTGATTTGTTCTTCCCGGGAGCAGGCGATGAAGATAGGGGCGCCACCGGCCACGAGCTCCGGGTCAAGGGTAATGACCGCTAAGACTGCTCCGATCAGTTCTGTCCCCATAAATTCTCCAACTCCTTAGTCTGCCGCGATCCTTCCCGCCTGGGTGGACAAAGGTTTCCGGGAGGCGCTTTCCAAGACGGGAACCCTGTTAATGATCTCCCGAAGGGAGTCGAAATCTTTTTCAATCGGCAAAATAAAAACTCCAACAGCGCCGGTATCAATATTTTTCCGGGCGAGCGGGGTAAACTCCAACTCGCCGATCTCCCGTTTTATTCCCAGCAAAGTAGCAGCGGTATGCAGAATTGCCTGCCGCTGGCCGACATGGTGAAGTGTCGCTCTCCCGTTGTCATCTTTGGGTTTTATTAAAATGGCAAGCCCCTCAGCGAGAATTTTTTCCCTTGCCTCGGGCAGGCCTACATTCATGATAACAATGTCGTCTACCATGAGTAGAGCGCCCTGAAAGTGCAAACGCGCCGGAACTACTTCTGCGAGATCTCCCACGACCTGACCCTTCTTCAAAAATTGAGTCCCTGTCAGCAACAAAACAGCAACTCCGAAAGCAGCCTGCCAGTTCAGAACAAAAGCAGCACCACTGACAGCGAGGGCTGTTGCCATTGTTAAATAATTCCGGGCCTCGAAGGTTTTGGCAATCCCCTCAATGTAATCAAAACCCCGCGGTACAAGTTCTGCAGCTTCCAACTTGACGAGGGTTTCCCTTTCCATATTCCGAACCTGGCGAAACTCCTGAGCCGCCAGGGCCAAAAAAGTAACTGCTGTAAATTCCTTGAACGCCATGGCAGGAACCAGAACAGAACCGATTAAAGCCGCGATAAAACCTAAAGCGAGGTGAGTTAAAATGCCGTGAGGGTAAGTAGGGTACTGCCTGTAATCCAACCGCAGCATAAAAAGCCTAGCCAGTGTTCCTGCAACCAAGCCTAAAACAACGCTCCACACGTAAGACATTGGCTTAGATTACTTGCCTCCTGTTTTATTCCGTAAATTCTACCTAACTACAAGCACGTGACTACAAGAAAAAAGCACGCCAATTCTCCCTTTAGATTGCACAGAACAAACGGCGCAGAGTCTTTATATATTGTTGTTAAATATTCTAAGGGACTTCCCCTCCTATTCCTTTCTTTTTCTATTGCCAGGAAGTTCGACCTCAAAGAATCTTTTAAACTGTTCCCAGGCTCCTTTCCAGCTTCCGGTATTAAGGTATAAAAACCCGGCAATGGCCCCTCCTACAATCAGTATACCCCAAAAAAGGACCTTCCAGTCACCCCGGTTAGTAGGGGGAGCAGGAGGACCAACCTCAGGCCTGATTCCGGTAATTCCAAAAACCTTGGGTAAAGCCTCGGCAAATAAGGCAATGCCCCGTTGCGCTGCCTCGCGGCTGTTGGTGTGGGAACCTACTTCAATTAAAACGGATCGGGGAGCAAGGTCTTGATTAAAACTGCCCCGGGAAATAAGAATTCCCTGAATTAAACCCGGATGGGTTTTGTCAACCGCTGCTTTTATCTGCTTCGCAAACTGAAGATTTGAACCCATCCTGGGGTTTTCCCGGCCAACCACAATTTTGATTTTTGTGACAGGTTTCTCGTCAATTACGGTACCATAAACATCCGGCGGAACGGCATCCCGGTGAACATCAATCAAAGCCAGGGGTTGTTTTTGGAGCAGCTGCGCAGCAGTGCGCCGTGAGCGGTAGTAAGCGTTGGCGTCATGAGGGTCGTGAGGTCTGAAACTATGCAACACATTAAAGTTCATAGACCTTAATTTTTCTGCAAAAACGGTTCCTACTTTGAAAATACCCCCATGGGCATAAACACTTTCGGTTCCATCTGTGGGAACATAAGATTCATCACTGTGGGTATGGTAAATTGCAATGGCGTTACGCTGGTCTTTTATCCGTCCCGGAAACGCTTGCGCCTGCTCGGAAATTTCATGAGTTGCCAATTCAGCTTCTGCCTCTTGACCGACCAAGCATGCGTAGGCGAAGTCCCCCTCTATCCTGGTAATCTGGTAATGCATATTTTCCGCTGTAATATATTCATCACCCCGATAAAGGCGGTGCGCAGTCCGGTGAATTACTTGATTATTTTCGTCGAGAATTGAATAATAGCCTCCATCCGTCCTTTCGACTTCAAAACCGCCAAGGATATCTTTCCAGCCAGACCAAACAGGTTCCGCCATCGCAGTGAACCCGGCAACACTAAACAAAACAACAGTCGCAATCAATACGAAAACCTTGCATTTTTTCCGGGACACTATCTTTCACCTTCCTCGGGATCTTTCATTAAACCATTTTCTTCTTGATTATTCCTTTCCTGGAACCGAGTCCGCAAATGCTTCAAAAGAGCAGGAGCTTTCCCTGTTTCCGTGGGACCGCCTTGAAGCCATTCTCTTGTTTCTCCGATGAATTCCGCTAAAAGCACAGCCAATAAACCTGCGATAACAACAGCATCAAAAGCCCCTCCTCCTCCGATGAGAACCGCACCGGGAGTTCCCGTGATCAATAAACGAAGGTAGGTAATCACATCAACCAGCAGAATTCCTACTGTAGCAGCAATAAAAGCACTTCGCCGCGACCGGCCGATTAAATACGCAACAACACCGCCGACCAAAGGGTAAACGTAAAGAGGATCCAGAAACATGTTTTCCGGTTCGGCTCCTAAGAAAATTCCCGTCAGATAAACAGCACCTGCCGTGGCAACAATTCCTACAAGCGCCCGCACTCTTTCTTTCATGGTTTCTGTCTGTGCTATTAAATAGCCTGCAAGAAGTAACGGCACAAGTCCTCCCCCTATATTCAACGAAGCTTCTATACGGGGCCCCCGTGGCAGAGGAAGATTGATGAACCCTCCAATAATAAGAGCAGCGATTACACCAAGTGCTGCTTTATCAGATAAACGGAGCCGGTCCAGGACCCGCTGGGCAACTCCAATATAAACAAGAATTGAGACTATCAAGAGGATCACGATTCCAACTGGAAGCCGCGGCAACAGTAACGCATCTCCTTTCTTTTTTGGGTAGGTTGTGCAAAACCAAAAAACAATATACAGCAAATATAAATACAGCAAATAAGCAAATAAAAAAAGCCTGGTCAAAAGAAGACCAGGCTCTTAGCTTGTTCGGGGTGCGATTCGCCGCGAGATTTCCGCGAGCTCCGAAGCGAAACTTGAAACTGGTTTTCCTTTTTTGATCCCATCTGCAATCCTTCGTAAGCGAGCAACCAAATCAGGATCTGAAGTTACATTTACCGTTGTTAAACCAGACTCTGCAGCTGTTACGCGCCTTACTACTTCGTTTTTAATAGCCGTAGTCCGAGATTTTTCAACATTTGCTTTGAGGTCTAATCCGACAAAGGCCGTTTTGCCGGAAATGACTACAGTGGCGCGCCGGACCCCCGGCACCTTGGCTGCCTCGCGGGCAACCCGGTCCGCCATTTGTCTTGCTTCAGTTGGTGTTCTAGGAGCTGGTTTTCGGGCAGGAGAAGGTGTTTCCCGAGTCTTAGGTGCAGGGGATGGAGCCGGTTTCCGAGCCGGCCGGCAACCTTCCACCAGCACTCCTGTAATCAAGAACATAATCGTAAGCAAACCTGCCAAAAGTTTTCTTTTCACTGTTTTCACCCCCTTTCCTCCCTAAATTTCAGCTTTCCACATCGTAATGAATCGATACACGGTAAGATTAGCCACCAGAAAAAAGAAAAAAAGCGATCCGGTTATCACCGGAGCGCCGATTATCAAATTCAAAGCCAACCTAAAAGAAAGCCAACGGGATGGAAGTCTTGCTACCCGAATTAGTCGGCCCGCCTTGAACTCGCCGCCAAAGAGGACCCCACAACCGAAAAGCTTTTAGCCCCCTTAATTTCCTCGGAGGCGTTGAAACTAAGAATTTTTTACTTCAAGGTCCCTCGCGATGTGGTACGCTTTTTTTAAATCTTCCCTGGTATTAATATTAAAAAAGTTCTTCAGTCCCCCGAAAGGCACTAATTCTTCTTGAGGAATAAAGCGCACCTGGATCAAATCGTAAAAAGATGTAACCTTATAAATACCTGACTTTAGGCAGGCCTCAACATGCGGAAGGCAGGTTTTCCGATATACGGCAAAAAGAGGTTCCGGGTATTCCCGAACCAGGGGAACTACCGCATCGTCAGAAGGAGTCGCCTGTTCGACCAAATACCTTACAAGCCCTCCATTGATAAAGGGCATATCGCATGCCGTGACAAAGTTTAAACTATAAGGGGAAACAACAAGTCCCGCGTGGATCCCGCTCAAGGGCCCCCGCCCCGGAATCAAGTCCTGAGCCACTTTAACTCCTAAACTTTGGTATTCGCATGGTGAATTAGTGACAAGAATTAACTTGGGAAAAACTTCCCCTAAAATCGATACTATGCGGTCAATTAACCTTTGGGAAACTATTTCTGCAAAGGCTTTATTCCCCTGAAAACGCGAACTCTCGCCCCCCGCTAAAATAACCCCTGCCGCTTCCATAGCTTTCGGCTCCTAAAGGCTCGGCAGCTTATATTTTGCATACTTTCCGCATCCAAACTTTTTCGCGCTTACACAATTCCACGCGGCAGTGCAACCAGGATTATATTTCTGGGTAATCTTTACATAATTAAAGCGTCGAAAAAGATGCTGAAGGTCCTCACTCCCACACCTGGGGCATTTTGCTTTTTTTTCGTCTTGCCTTCTTATCAGTTTTGTAAACTCTTCCCCGCATTGTCTGCAACTAAAACTGAAAACAGGCATCCATTTTCCCCCTCTCCCTCACCCAGGCTTCGACTTTTGTTAATTTTTCTGTTCTACTTTCTGTTCGGCACGTGAAAATAAATCCCCAAAAACGTCTCCCAAATTTAAACC
>DAOURU010000148.1 GCA_030627585.1 Bacillota bacterium | reverse complement strand
TTTCTTTTCCTCCTCTGCCTTGAAAAATGATCCAGGTTATCCTTACGCTCGCTCCCGGTACTCTTACCTGACTCGCCCTCAGACTCGTCACAATGGTGAGCCGGCTGCCCTCAAACTCACTATTGCCAGGCAAAAGCCCGCCAGGCAAGCCCTTCCGCTTACTCCGTTTATTTAATGCCTGCCCGTTGCTTCATGAGAGCGCGCACCTTCAGGGGAAGACCGAATAAATTAATGAACCCCTGGGCGTCCTTGTGGTCGTAGCGTTCGAAGTGGCCGAAGGTGGCAAATCCCTCGTGGTACAGGGAATAGGGAGAACTTGCTCCCGCCGGGGTGCAGTTCCCTTTGTAAAGCTTCATCCTGACCGTTCCCGTGACAGTTTTTTGGGTTTCCTCTACAAAGGCGTCCAGCGCCTCCCGGAGCGGGGAGTACCAGAGCCCGTCATGGACAAGTTCCGCATAGCGCAGGGCGACAAGTTCTTTGAAATGCATGGTATTGCGGTCAAGAGTCAAATACTCAAGCTCGCGGTGCGCAAGGAACAAAACCGTCCCCGCGGGGGTCTCGTAAACCCCGCGCGACTTCATCCCCACAAGCCGGTTTTCTACGAGGTCAATGATTCCTACTCCGTTCTCCCCGGCGATCTTGTTTAGGGCCTGGACAAGGGAAACCGGATCGCATTCCCGGCCGTCGAGGGTGCGGGGTGCTCCCTGCACGAATCCGATTTCGACGTAGGCGGGGCGGTCCGGCGCCTGCTCCGGGGGCGTGATCAGCAGACAGACATCGCCGGGGGGCTCCTGGGCGGGATCCTCTAAATCCGCCCCTTCGTGGCTCAGGTGCCAGATGTTCCGGTCCATGCTGTAGGGACGGCCCTTCGCGACGGGTACCTCGATTCCCCGCGCTGCCGCGAAGGCTATGGCATCCTCCCGCGATTTAATCTCCCACAGGCGCCAGGGCGCGACCACCTTGAGCTCCGGGTTGAGGGCCTGGACCGCAACCTCAAAACGCACCTGGTCGTTTCCCTTCCCAGTCGCGCCGTGGGCGACGGCGTCGGCTCCTTCTTCTTCTGCAATTTTTACCAAATATTTGGCAATCAAGGGGCGGGCAAAAGATGTCCCGAGCAGGTACTTCCCTTCGTAAAGGGCGCCTGCCTTTAAAGTGGGAAAAATAAAATCCTCCACGAATTCCCGTCTCAAATCTTTAATATAAATCTTGCCGGCTCCCGCCTTAAGCGCCCGCTCCTCCAATCCTTCCAGTTCCTCCTCCTGCCCGACGTCGGCCGCGAAGCAAATCACCTCGCAGCCGAAATTTTCTTTGAGCCAGGGGATGGCTACTGATGTGTCAAGTCCACCGGAATAAGCCAGCACAACTTTTTTGAGCTGCACGATTCTGCCTCCTTTTGACGGGCATATTTGTTGCACTTCGGGGAACGCTGACGCAAAATCCTTCCCTTTATCTATTTCTTTTTCCAGGGCTCTTTTTTCCAGGGCGCCATTTAACACAAGACTCGCCGCGGCCCCTCCTCCCAGGACCGGGAGCAGTTCAACAAAGACATCCGGGCGCACGAAAACCTCCGCCGTAAAGCACTGCCGCCCAAATCACGGCATTGATCGGGGACGGGCAGTGATACCATCTTTTCAAGCACCTCGCGGTAAGAAATTTACTGCATCACCAGCGCCATGATCGCCTTGTGCATGTGGAGGCGGTTTTCCGCTTCCTCGAAGACCACAGAATGGGGGCCGTCCATCACCTCATCGGTAATTTCCTCCCCCCGGTGGGCCGGGAGGCAGTGAAGAACAATTACATCCGGCGCGGCATTCCGCAGCAGCGCGCTGTTCACCTGATAACGGGAGAAAACCCGCCTCCGGGCTTCCTGCTCCCCCTCCTGCCCCATGCTGGCCCAGAGGTCGGTATAAACGACATCCGCTTCCTTGACCGCAGCGGCAGGATCTTCAATAACTTCGAGGCTCGCCCCGGTTTTTGCGGCGTCGGCCTGCGCCTCTGCCATCACCCGGGGGTCCGGCTCATACCCGGCCGGGCAGGCAATCACCATCTTCATCCCGACTTTGGCACAGATATGGAGCAGAGAGTGGGCAACGTTGTTCCCGTCTCCAATGAAGGCCAGTTTTAAACCGTGCAGCTTGCCTTTATGTTCCTCAACGGTCATGATATCCGCGAGAGCCTGGGTGGGGTGCACGAGGTCGGTCAAACCGTTGATCACCGGGATCGAAGCATAGGCAGCAAGCTCTTCGAGATCCTCCTGGGCAAAGGTGCGGATCATGATCCCGTCCAGGTAGCGGGAAAGAGTGCGGGCGGTGTCCCCGACGGACTCCCCCCGGCGGAGCTGGAGTTCCTGCGCGCTCAGGAACAGGGGGTAGCCCCCCAACTGGTACATTCCCACCTCAAAAGAAACGCGCGTGCGCGTCGAAGGCTTATGAAAGATCATCCCCAGCGTTTTTCCCTTTAAAACAGGATGGGGAATTCCTGCTTTCAGTTCCTTTTTAAGCTCGTGGGCAGCATCAAGAAAGAGCCTGATCTCCTCAGTACTGAAATCGGCAAGGGTTAAAAAATCCTTCCCTTTTAACCTCGCATCCAGGTAAGCAGCAGCCACATTCCTCTCCCCTTTATTTTTTATTTCAAGATCTGAAATAATAATTTATCATTGCACCGGCAGCCCCGATCACCAAGACCTTTTTAAGCTTTATCCGCCCGGGCATGACGGCCCCCTCCTTCACCTTCGCCCCCGCACAATTCTGCGAGGGCTTCCCCCAGGATGGATACCACTTCATCAACCTCTCTTTTCCCGACGAGGAGCGGAGGCAAAAAGCGAAGCACACGCTCTGCAGTGCAGTTGACTAAAAGCCCCCGCGCCTGGCAGAGAGCCACCAATCTTTGCCCGGGCCGGTCCAGTTCCATGCCCAGCATCAGGCCAAGCCCGCGTATCTCCCGGATCAGGGAGAAGCGCCGCGCCAGCTCCTCCAGCCGGGCCTTAAAATAGCTTCCTACCCGGGCGGCATTGGCAACCAGGCCTTCCTCCTGGAGGGCGCGCAGCGCAGCCCGCGCCGCCGCGCAGGAGACGGGGTTTCCCCCGAAGGTGGAGCCGTGGCTGCCGGGCCGAAAAGCCGCCGCCACCTCTGCCCGCGCCAGGACCGCGCCGATGGGCAAACCTCCGCCGAGGGCCTTGGCGAGGAGCAGGATGTCCGGCTTGACCCCGTAATGCTCGAAGGCAAACATCTTTCCTGTCCGACCCAAACCGCACTGGACTTCGTCAAAAACAAGCAGCACCCCGTGGCGCTCTCGCACTTGAGCCAGGCCGTTCATGAACTCGGGAGTCGCCGGGTGCACCCCTCCCTCCCCCTGCACCGGCTCCACAAAAACCGCTGCGGTTTGAGAGTTTACCGCCTCCAGGAGCGCCCGCGTATCATTGAAGGGAATGTGACGAAATCCTTTGGGAAGAGGAGCAAAACCCTCCCAAAACTTTTCCTGACCCGTCGCGGCCAGAGCCCCTAAAGTCCTGCCGTGAAAAGACCGGATAAAGGAGATGATTTCAGGGTTCTCCTTCCCCTGCTCGGAAGCATATTTTCGCACCAGCTTAATTGCTGCCTCATTCGCCTCGGCTCCGCTGTTGCAGAAAAAAATGCGGTCCAAACCGCTTAAATTCACAAGCTCCCGGGCGAGTTCCACCGGGGGGGCAAACCAGTACAAATTGGAACAGTGGAGCAGCCGCTCCGACTGCTCCCGGATGGCCGCCACCACCTGCGGGTGGCAGTGGCCGACGGAGTTAACCGCCAGCCCCCCCACAAAATCAAGATAGCAGTTGTTCTCCGCGTCCCAAACCCGCGCTCCCTCGCCCTTTACCAGGACGAGAGGCAGCTGGGCGTATGTTTCCATGAGATACTGCCGGCCAAGCCGTGCTATTTCTTCTCCCCTCATTTTTCTCCTCTCTCTTCCCACACACATCTGGATTTTCCTGAAACTGCTCTCCAGAATAACGGTCAATCCCCGCTATTCTCTTACCACCATCGTTCCCACCCCTTCATCGGTAAAAACTTCGAGCAGGATGGAGTGGGGGATCCGCCCGTTAATGATGTGGGTACGCCCCACCCCTTTTTGAAGCGCCTGGATACAGCACTCAACCTTAGGGATCATCCCTCCGGCAAGGACGCCCCGTTGAATGAGACCGGGAACCTCGCTTGTTCTCACAACAGAAAGGATGCTCCCGGGATCTTCGCGGTCGGCCAGAATTCCCTCCACATCGGTGAGCAGCACCAGCTTGTTCGCGCCCAGGGCTGCAGCCAGCTCTCCCG
>DAOURU010000130.1 GCA_030627585.1 Bacillota bacterium | reverse complement strand
CTGCTGGAAAGGCAATTGTTGCGGATCTTTAAGTTCCGGCCTAATTGCTGCTCAAGCGGTTTGGCTAAAAAGACGCCGAGTTTAGTTGCCTGCAGTTTTTTGCAAGGGCCATGGAGCAGTATTTCGGAAGTGAACCGGAAAGGTGTTTTGCTGCCTTATTTCCTGCCGCAGGCCCTTGCTGCTATGTAGTAGGGAGAGTGGTTGCGCGTGGCAGCGGCGGGATCACGGGCCGGATGGCGGCGCTCTTGATGCTTGATTAACTTAACAATCCAGAGGGATCATGGTGTCTCACTGTGACTGCAATCGGAAAGATGAAAGTTTAAAGAGGCTAACTTTAGTTGTCACGGGAATGAGTTGCGGGCATTGCAAAAAAGCGGTTGAAGATGCAGTGAAAAAACTGGCGGGAGTCCAGGAGGCTGTTGTAGACCTGAAAGAGGGTCTTCTGACTGTAACTTTTGATCCCCAAAAGGTCGCTTTGACAGAGATCCGGGACGCCGTTGTAGGTGCTGGTTATGAGGTGCAGCCGGGACGGAAGAAAAAAGAGACTTAAAAAAGCTGCCTTTGCCCGGAAAATCCGAGTTTTCTTAGGTCGCCTCCTTTTTCTGGCAACGGCCGGAATTTTGCTTTTTTGGGGCGGACGCCAAATCTACGATTTTTGCCTGGTTCATGCCATTCAAACCAAACCGGCCCGAATGGGAAACCTTTCAATTACTTACTCCGCACAGGGAATTATTTTGCGCAGCGAAACGGTGGTGAAGTCGCCGGGGCCGGGAAGGCTTATTCCGCTGGTCCTAGAAGGAAAAAGGATTCGCGCCGGTACCGTTGTCGCCCGTTTGGAAAGTTTGCCGGGCCTGGTAAATTCCCAGGAGGTTAAAGAATTACGAGCCCCTCAAGCCGGTTTGGTATGTTACCATATAGATGGGTGGGAAGGGATACTTGCCCCTGATAATTGGAAAAGATTAGATCCTCTCTTCTTATTTAATAATTTTACGGCAGCGCAGTCTGAGGCTGTTCCCGAAACCGTACAGGCTGGAGATCCGGCTTTTAAAATCATCGATAACCTGGTTAATCCTTGCTTAATTTTAAAGGTTGATAAGGATCAACTCTCAACTTTTGAGTCAGGAGATAAGGTAGAGTTAAAGTGGGGGGAAGCAAAAAAGGGTAAGGGAAGAGTGCTTGCCTGGACGAGGAAATCGGATGCGTTGCTGGTTACCGTGGAATTGCTTGAGACAAATGCCGTTTTGCCGTGTTCCCGCACTTTCCAGTTTCAAGTAACCAGTCAAAAATACAAAGGAATTATCGTACCGGCCCGGTCATTAACAACCAGAAACGAAAAGGAAATCGGAGTATTTATCGCGTCACCTGTCGGATTTAAATTTCAGAAAGTGGAGATAGTGGGAAGGTTAGGCGATCAGGTTGCGGTCCAGGGAATCAATCCAGGCACCGAAGTTGTTTTAAACCCCACACTCGCAAAAAGGGTTAAAAAGGAAATTTAATTCTTGCGGAGCAGGAATCAGGCGCTTCTTTGTCGAACATGCAGGAAGGAGGTAAATCCCTTTGGCCGAATTAGTGATCCGGCGTCTCAACCAGATTTCTGCCAGGATTGCAGTGGCTGCGCGGCGATCGGGGCGCAAACCTTCGGATGTTAAGCTTGTAGCTGTAAGTAAAGGGGTTGCTCCGGAACGTTTAAAAGCGGTTTTACCTTGCGGGTTACGCGTTTTTGGCGAGAACCGCGTTCAGGAGTTTCTTCAAAAATATGAGATGTTGGGGGAACAGGCCGAATGGCACCTGATCGGACACTTGCAGCGCAATAAGGCAAAGTACCTGATAGGAAAGATTGCTTTAATTCATTCCCTTGATAACCTTGAGTTGGCAAGGCTTCTTAATAAATTAAGCCTCCGCCAGGGCTATCCCTGGCAGGTTTTGATTCAGGTGAATGTTTCCGGAGAAACTGCCAAGTTTGGTATTGATCCTTCCGAACTGGGTGAATTCTTAGATGCAATGAGAGAGTTGAGGGGATTAGAAGTATGCGGCCTCATGACTATTGCTCCGTATTGCGAAGACCCGGAGCAGGTCCGCCCGGTGTTCCGGAGGTTGCGCGAGTTAAAAGAGGAAGCGACAAAGAGCAGGCCCTGGCTAAATCTGGAGCATCTTTCGATGGGTATGAGCAGTGACTTTGAAGTTGCGGTAGAGGAGGGGGCAACTGTGGTAAGGATTGGAAGCGCCCTGTTTAGCGGTTAAGACTGAAGAGAGGTGGCGAAATGAGTTCCGGTTGGCTGGAAAAAATAATGTCTTTGATCGGTTTTACAGAAAATTATGAAGATGAAGAGGATGAAGATTCTGCTGAGGAATTAGAGGGTCGGGCGCGGAAGCGCGCCCCGGTTTTAAGCCTCCATACTTCTCCCGAAGCCAAAATTATTGTTGTTTCACCTGTTGCCTTTGATGAAGCCGAGAAGATAGCAAGTTACTTAAAAGGGCGGAAATCTGTAATCGTAAACTTCGAACATACGCCAAAAGAGACGGCACAGCGCATTATCGACTTTTTGAGTGGTGCTGTTTATGTATTGAATGGCAGCACTTTGAAAATTACCGCGGAGACTTTTTTGTTCGTACCCAGCAATTTTTCGGTGCACCCCGAGGGCTCTACCGATGAAATAAAAGAAAACCTCTTTTTAAAGTGGGACCAGGGAGGGATAAAAGATCGTTTCGAGGAGAAAGGTTAGCGTCATTGGTGCCGGAGCGATGGGAAGTGCCCTGGTGGCAGGTTTTATCAAGGCCGGCCTTCTTAATTCAGAAAATATTTTGGTCAGTGATGTAAAACGGGAATCTCTGCAGGTGTTAGCAGAGCGGTTTCAAGTGGGAATCACAGAAGACAACAAGCGGGCTGTCCAGGCCGGGGAAGCGGTGATTTGCGCAGTAAAACCTGCTCATGTAAAAACTGTTTTGGCCGAAATTGCTCCCTTCCTCACCCCGAGTCATTTATTCATTTCGGTGGCGGCGGGGATAACGCTTTCTTTTATCGAGGCAAATTTACCGCCGCAAATTCCAGTAATTAGAGCGATGCCCAACGTGCCTGCGTTAATCGGGGAAGGAATCACGACGCTTGCATTGGGTAAATACGCGGGAGAAAAAGAAAGGGAAGAGGGAGAAGCTCTTTTTGGCGCGGTGGGACGGGTCGTTGTTCTGCCTGAAGAAAATTTGAATGCGGCGACAGGTCTAAGCGGAAGCGGACCGGCCTATATTTCAATAATTTTAGAAGCCCTCGCAGATGGCGGAGTAAAGATGGGCCTCCCGCGGCAGGTGGCTTTTGATCTGGCCCTTCAGACAATGATCGGCACTGCTCGGATGATCCAGCTCACCGGTGACCACCCCGGTCTTCTGAAAGATAGAGTCGCATCCCCTGCCGGCAGTACAATTTACGGGCTGCATGCCTTGGAGGAGGGCGGCCTGCGCGGCCTCTTAATCAGTGCGGTGGAGGCTGCAGCGAAAAGAGCTGGAGCATTGCAGGTTCCTGTTGAAGAAAATAAAGGATTGAAAAGCTGATGAGCTACGCTCGTTTTCTTATTACCTTAATTTCAGTAGGAATAGAAATCTATGTTTGGTTGATCCTGGCAAGAGCCATTTTGTCCTTTATTCGCCCCCGCACTTACCACCCGATAATCAGGTTTATTTACGAAACAACCGAGCCCTTGTTGGCCTTATGCCGCCGGTTTTTGCCAGGTCCTGCGATGGGCCTTGATTTTTCTCCTTTGCTGGCAATTATTATCCTGGAGGTAGTTAAATACATACTTATTAATCTCGTGGCACGTTTGTTCCTTTAGGAGGTATGAGCTTGAAGCCCTGGATAACTCCTATCGACAATGGCGTGAGGATCCAAATTAAAGTACAACCCCGGGCGGCAAAAAATGAGATTGCAGGAGTAACGGGAGACAGTGTGAAGGTTAGATTAACTGCTCCTCCGGTTGAAGGGGAAGCAAATAAACTTCTCCAGAAATTTTTAGGAGAAGTTTTTAAATGCGGGGCGGGGAATGTAAAGATTCTCAAAGGATTAACAAGCCGCAAGAAATTAGTAGAAATAAAAGGCATCCTTTTTGAAGAAGTGGTTCGTATGGCAGAATGTTCTTCCTCCCCGAAAGAATAATCCCCCTGCCATCTATCTCATACTAACTAATGAAAAAATCAAAAAGGAGTGAGATAGGTGGAGAAAGATAAACACGTACTGCCTGATACCGAAGATACTTTTGCCGGCCGTGTAAGGAGAGGGGCTGGAGAAACAGAGCGGGGAACAGTTTACGGGCCCGATAATGAACCGCTGACCCGGGTTGATGTTGAGACGGGAAGAGAGATCACGCCCGGAAGGATTACACCGGGAAGGGATACAGGAACAAGAGACTTTGAAACCGGCCGGGAGGTTTCGCCGGGGGTTACACCCGGAAGAGACACCAGGCGGGATGCGGAAACGGCAAGGGAACTTACCCCAAACAGGGAAGGTTCACCGGGAGCAGGCCGGACACGGTAAAGTTGCCAATTTAAAAAATGAGGCATTCCTGATACGGAGTGCCTCTCTTTTCTTTATCATTTCTTTT
>DAOURU010000022.1 GCA_030627585.1 Bacillota bacterium | reverse complement strand
GGTAATAGAAAATTATGGATTGGCCAAATTAATGGATGAAGTAAAAGATGATGAACGGCTTTCAATTGAAGAGGCGAAAACCTATTATCAATCATTGAAATAGAATGTGGAAGATCGAATATACAAAACGCTTTCTTAAGGAACTCTCAAAATTACCCAAAGAGGTACAGGAAAAAGTAGCCTGTCCCCTTTTTCCACTAACAGGAGAGATCTGACACAAAAACCAGTTCGATTCCCTGGTCCTCCAGCCAGGGAATCATTTCTATAATCCCCCGCGCGGTATTGATACCAGTAATTCCCACATGGCCGATACCAATAGCCTGCCCGGTTTTAATGGCAATTTCGGCGAGGTGCCGGACTTGTCTCTTTACATGCTCCAGGGAATTAACTTCATCCAGAAACACATCCCGCTCAACAAAGGGAACCTCGAGCTCTTTTGCAATTCTTGCAGCTACAGAATCTGGGGCAGTCTTGCTATCAAGAAAAATTAAGTTCATATCCCTGGCGACTTTGAGGATTTCTCGCATCATCTCTTCTCTTTTGGCAATTTTTGAACCCATGTGGTTATTGATCCCAGCAGCATGAGGAACATCCTGGAGATCGGTGAGAACAATCTCTCTGATCTTTTCTAATGGTGTTGCTGTAGTAATTGCTCCCGGACCGAGCCACTCAGGTCTTCCCACTTCTGGCTCCATAGGCAGGTGCAAAAAAACTTCGTAGCCTTTGTGATAAGCTTCTTTGGCGATCTCCGTGCTGGACTCCAAGCCAGGCATCACCGCCAGGG
This sequence comes from Bacillota bacterium, assembly GCA_030627585.1. GTDB lineage: Bacteria > Bacillota > DSM-12270 > Thermacetogeniales > Thermacetogeniaceae > Ch130. The sequence continues at coordinate 8,847 of DAOURU010000022.1, read as the reverse complement.
TCAATGGGCGTCTAATCGTCATGATCTCCTTTCTTCCGGCTTCTCCTCCAGCTAAGTCATCGATCGCCAGAGCAATCACTGCTTTCGGTATTTCGGGTGTGAGAACTTTGCTCAAGTCCAGATGACCCAACAATTCAGCTTCCCTTCCTTCAATCAAGATTTTCACTCCATAAACGCCCTCAAATTGAGTGACAGTCTTTACGAGCGATTTAATTGCCAACAATTCCGCGAAGCTGCCGCCAGGAACCCTGGTAAACTCCGGGGAAAAATCCACTTCGACAACACCATCGGTGAGTGCTATGTGGTGAATTTTTATCTCCGGGCCAAAAGGACCCCACAGGTCCCCTCTCTGAGGTCCTCTTATCAGTCTTGCAACCACTTCGAAAACCAGTTTCTTCGTCACGCTCCCTGAAAAGACGGCCTTTTTTGTCTGCAACTGCTCCCACTCCAGGTCCTCACCTTTGCTGCCTGGAAAGTACACTTTAATTCCAGGCAAACCTTCGCTGAAAGTCTCCCTGGTCCTATTCGGTCTGCAATTGCCACTGGTAAAAAAGTATTCTTCGATTCCTCTGGCGATGCTTTTTGTCAGTTCCCACTGGTATCTGCTGGTTTTCAGCATCTCTTTTTCACGGGGATTGCTCATAAACCCCATTTCTACGATTACTCCTGTGTAGTTAGTATTCCTGGGGATGTAATAATCAGCAGGCTCGGCCCGGTGCTTCTTCAAGTTGTGCTTTTCCATGAGAATATTGAGATTTTCCTGAAGAACTGTTGCCAGCTTCTCGGAGTTGAGAGTACACTTATTATAGAAGACGATAGAGCCTGTGGTCGAGGGCTGACGATGGTTGGCATTAATGTGGAGGCTCAGGAAGATATCAGGTTTGTGCTTCTCAATGATTGAAACCCGGGCATAGAGGTCTCTTTTGTGACGAGAGGGGCTGATGTTGTTGAGACTGTCGAGGGAAACATCTTCTTTGCGGGTGAGAATTACCTGAGCGCCTGATCTGGAAAGCTCTTGATAAAGCTTTTTAGCGACTTCGAGATTCGCTTCCTTCTCCAGAAAATCACTACTGTTAGCTCCTCCATCAATTCCCCCGTGGCCAGGATCAATGACGATCTTCTTGCCTTTCAAGCTATTGGCTGCTCTTAAGTCAGGAACACTTGTATGTACCAGAAAGAGAGTCAATAAGGGAAAGAAGAAGGTGATCAATCCAATTGCCGTAATTCTCCTGATCAAGATGATCAAAGGCGGTTTTTTCCAATTAATCACACCCATCTCACCTCTACTTTAGAATTTATTCAGTTCGGTGAAAAGATATAAAGGGAGTATAAAGGGTAAAGGGGACAGGCTACTTTTTAACCCACTTCACTTCACCGGGAAAGGAAAAAAGTAGCCTGTCCCCTTTTTCCCCACCTGAGCCGGCCTCCCTCGCGCAACCGGCTCAGCAGTTATCATTTTACAATGTTGTCACTACATTTTAATTATTTGTTTCTCTAAGAAAAAATGTCTATTCTTAGAGGCCCCAGGGGTTGATGTCTTCAAAAATCAGTCCCAAATGTCAAGCTCGGGAAAAAATTAGTTAATAAGTACTAGAAGCTGGAGGATATTTATCCTGTATGTAGAAATACGTAGAAAGGTGTTGTAGTTTCAAAATGTGCCCCTGGTTTTATTTAAGAGCAGGTGTTTCTGCTGGAGAGAGCCGGAAATTTTGGGGGAGAGACGCGATTCCTTTGCAGAGGAGGCTCTTAAATTGTGTTTGGGCAGGTCATCTTCTTCGAGCCCAAAAATTACCGGGATTGGAGTCGGTCTCTGAAAAACTTGTGCACCAAGGGTTTATTTGGAATCTTGTTGCTGGTTGGGGAAAGGGCCCCGTTTGACTTCCACGAGATCAGCCCGCTCTTCAAAGAACTGGGCGTGCCCGTATTCGGCGGGGTTTTCCCGGGGGTTATCTACGGCGACTCCTGGTATCGGGATGGAATACTCGGTTGCAGCATTGAGCGCCCAATTACCGCGAAGGTTGTCAGGGACCTCGGGGGTTTCGAGGGTATGCCGGAAGATGAAGTGTTGACCGGGCCGGTCGAAACATTTCTGGTAATCGTTGACGGCCTGGCAAGCAATATATCCTCCTTTCTGGATGTGCTGTTTGAAACCTGCGGCAGGCAGGTGAGTTTTATCGGGGGCGGGGCGGGTAGCCTCGGGCCGGAACGAGAAACGGTCCTGTTTACCGCAGAGGAAAGTTTTGCCGGCGGTGCGCTCCTGGTGGGTATTGAGGGTCCTGCAGGCGTGGGAGTAAGCCACGGGTGGGAGCCTTTATACGGGCCCCTGGTCGCCAACTGCACAAAGGGCAATATCATACTGGAACTGAACTGGCAGCCTGCTTTTTCAAAATACCGGACGGCGCTGCAGAAAGAGGCGGGGATCAGCATGGGACCCGAAAATTTCTTCGAAATTGCCAAGTGTTATCCTTTCGGTATGGTCAAAATCGACGGCAGTATTGTAGTCCGCGATCCTATCAGGCTGGAGGGGGAAGAGAGCATCGTGCTCGTCGGTGAAATCCCCCAAAATTCCATCGTGATGATTTTAAGAGGGGACGAGACCAGCCTGATCAAGGCTGCGGGCGGGGCTGCAAGTGCTGCTCTGGCTTCCTTTATGGAGAAAACAGGCGGCATGGGGCAGAGCGCTCTGGTAATTGACTGCATCTCCCGGGTGCTTTACCTCGGCGATAATATGGCGCGGGAATTAAGAACAATTCGCGAGAACGTCCCGCCCGATTTGCACATGTTTGGTTTCCTCAGCATAGGCGAAATTGCCCACTCGGGAGAAAAATATCTGGAGTTTTACAACAAGACAACGGTAGTAGGGGTTGGGTAAGGCTGAACAGCGAGATTATCAATCTTGATCAAGCAGATGATGGCCAGGATATCGTTGCTGCGAAGCTTTTCCACCCACGAATCAATGCTGTCTTCGCGACACTGAACCATTAGCACCAAAGAGCGTAAGATTTCCGGCTGTTTTTCCCCGGGCGGCCGGAAGGTGCGTAATACCCGCCTAAAACTTGATAGAGCGGGTCCAGATTAAGCAGCCAGAGTTTAGTGATCGCATTTCCAAGTTCCTGCGCGACATAGGCGCGGTAGTCGACGTGTGTACGCCATTTACCGAGCAAACCCATCCCCCCTCGATTTAGAGCCCAGGCTGTTTTGCTTTTACAGACATTATAAGGACATTACCTGCAAGAGCTTTTGAGTACTTGTCAGACTACTTGGTTATTAGGTAAAATAAATAAATAATTGGCTAACAAGGTGCTGCACCTGACCGCTATTCCGCTGGCGCTCCAGAGGGGCAGGTGAGCTATTCCGTTAGGCCCTAAATTTCATATTGTAGAAGATTAGGAAAGGATAAAACAAGTGGTAGCGAAAAAAGAGGAATTAGAACGAATTTGTTTTAACTGTAATCATTTTTTTCCAGCGAGCATGGAAGAACCGACTGAATTCGGCATTTGCTTGAATGATAAAGACTTTGAACCATTTATTGATGAATTGCTAGGGAATTCTCATTATGCTTGCTGCCAAAACCTGATCGATAGTAAGAAATTTACTGGGAACCGCGAAGCGTGTCGTGATTTTAGTGAAGTTGAGATAGGAGAATCTATTGAAATTGATGAAAATAGTGAGTTTGGACGTGAACTTATATTTGCTATCAAAAGCGGCCAGTTCAATAGTAAAACACTGAAAGAACTCCTTGTTAAGGAACAAATCCGGAATATTGATCTCAAGAGCTTACCAGTAGATCAATATTCCAAGCAATTGAAGAGCTCTAAACCAGAAGAACGGGATGCTGCCATATCGAGTCTCGGTGCTTTGATTGCAAACGGAAATGAAGCAGCTTTTGAAGAGTTATTTAATTTTTTTCAGAAGTTACCTCCCCCAAAGACAATAAAGGAAGTTCACCTTAAGAAACATATTTTAAGGCATTTAGAGTATTCAGAGTTCAGAACATCACTAACACAGTTTTTACTTGATGAATTGTATAATACGCCATCGAATAATACTACCAGGCAATGGATTTCGGCCATTTTGCAGTCGCTTGAGCGTTCTCAATGTGAAGAGATTGGTGAACCTCTAAAAAAGATGTTAAGTGATAACCGGTTTTCCTATCGGCTCAAACAAAAGATAAAAAAGATTTTGTATGGGTAAAACTAGAATTTCAAAGATATAGGAGATATAGATATACAGCCTAACAAATCATTGCAGCCGACCGCTTTCAGCGGCGGCTGAGCTTAGACGTTATGCCATAAAGGTAATAGTGAATGAAATGGAGAATGTGGTTTGAGCGAGTTTGTTGAGCGAATGCGTGATTTGATACGAGCTGGTGATATTTGGATATCTGAACATGGATACGATGAGCTGGCAGAAGATGGGCTGACGGCAAGAGAAGTGCTCGCTGGCGTTTAGGAGTAGGTGGTTGTAGAGGAATACCTGAACTATCCGAAGGGACCATGCGCCCTGCTGTTGCAGAAGGACCGAACGGGTGAATCCATTCATGTGGTGTGGGGTATCCCAAGAGGCTATGATAAGTCAGTGGTTCTGGTCACCGCATACCGGCCGGATTCGGGGCGGTGGGATGAACCATTTATGCGGAGGCGGTGACAATGAAACAGCGAAAGAAGACAAAGTACGTGCATGAAGGGTGATATGTGGCTGAGGTAGAGGTCGCTCATTCTTAGACCTGGAAGACTGGATTTTTGGAAGATAGCAAGCAGATATCCTGATGAAGCATACGATTTCTTTAGCTCGAAAGAATGTTGGAAGGTTTTTGAAGGAGACCTTCCAGATGATTATTGTTCTATTGTTTCAAAAGAGGATTGGACAGGACCCTTTCGACTTTGGATTCCCGAGCTAGGAAACAAGCTGGTTTACGTTTTTGGTAGATACCCCGACTTTGAGCAAGCACAGAATGAATTCATGACTAAGATTAAGAAGAGGTAATTTAACTCACTTCACTTCACCAGGAAAAAAGTAAAAAAGTAGCCTGTCCCCTTTTTCCCAAAGGAGGCGCTTACAGGGGCGTCGTTTGGTTGTGGAAGGGAGAGATGCTGGAATACGTAACGGCTGCAGGTTTCTATGCGCGAGGGGCGGATTACCATGCGGCGGGCAGCGCCCTCAAACACCGGTTGCAAGCGGTTCTGGAATCCGGCAGACCGCTGGTCAAGTCCGAGCAAGATGGTGATTTCAGGGAATTCTGCCTGCCGTGCACCGGGAACGAAAAAGAAGTGTTGCTGGTTCCCGTTGGGAGGACGGCGTTGATCCAGTTGTTCTTTGCTTGCAGGAACGCCTCCAGTCAAGAGCTGGCGGGGATTCTCGCTGGCGTCGCCCCGAAATTGAGCAATGCCATTCTGTCCTGCCTTAACTACGAAAAGCTGCTGGCTCTCGAAAGAGCTGAAAGGCATCGCTCGGAAATGAGGTACCAAAACCTTGTGAACAACCTGGACGCGGGGATCTACATCAGCACCATGGACGGGCAATTCCTCGAGGTAAACCCCGCCTTTTTGAAGATCTTCGGTTTTAACGACCGGCAGGAGCTTTGCGGGTTTGTATGGTCCTCTTTCTTTGCAAACCCAAAGGAAAAGAAACGCTTTATACGTAAATTTACCGAAAAGGGCTGCGTGAAGAACCTGGAAATCCGTTTGAGGCGCAGGGACGGCGAAACTTTCTGGGCGCAGGTAACCGCCGTTCGCAGGTTCTTCCAGAAAGACGAAACTCAAAACGTAATCGGGATTGTGGAAAATATCGAGGAGCGCAAGAGAATAGAGGGGAAGCTGAAACACCTGGCCATGCACGACCCTTTAACCAACGTCCCTAACAGGTACGTCCTGGAGAAAGCCCTTAAACGCGCGGTGGCCGGCGCCGGGCGCGGGAAAGAGAGCGCCCTTCTCCTCATCGACCTCGACAACTTCAAACTGGTCAATGACACCCTCGGGCACGCCGCAGGCGACGAGTTGTTGATTATCGTGACGAATATCTTGAAGAGCAACCTCCGCAAGGGAGACCTTCTCGCGCGTTTCGGCGGAGATGAGTTTGCAGTACTGCTGGAGGGGGTTACTTATCAAGACGTTTGGGCTGTGGCAGAGAAACTGCGCCGCGCGGTGGATGAAGGCGAGTTCTACCTTTGCGACTGCAGAGAATGCGTCCATTTGAGCATCAGCACCGGCATTATCATAATTGACGGGACCCTGGATTACCAGAAAATCCTCTCCCGCGCCGATACCGCCCTCTACGCTGCGAAAGAGGGAGGGCGAAACAGGGCTATTTTCGTGCAGCCGGATGAGGATGTTTCGGCAAAGCTTTCTGAGGTCAACAAGTTAATTGCCCTCATCAAGAATGCTCTTAAAGAAGGCCGGTTTATGCTGGTTTACCAGCCGGTTGTCAGCTTGCGAGACGGGAAAATACTTTACTACGAAGCCCTTGTGCGCCTGCGGGGTGATGGGGGAGAACTGATCGATCCACAAGTGTTCATCCCCGTTGCCGAGCGCTTTGGTTTAATGCCTCAGGTTGACCGCTGGGTGGTGCAGGCATCCTTAACCACTCTGCAAAAATACCCCGGCCTCACCCTTTTTCTCAACATTTCAGGGGTAAGCCTGGGAGATGCGGCCCTGCTTGAATTCATAGAAGAAGAGATCTGCAAGAGCGGCATTGAACCCTTCCGGATTGGTTTTGAGATCACCAGGACTGCTGCTGTAAAAGACCTGTTACGGGCTGACCGCTGGATCCGCAGGCTTAATGATTTGGGCTGCCGCTTTGCCCTGGATGACTTTGGGATCGGTTTTTCTTCCCTTTCATACCTGCGCGCCCTCCCGGTTGATTACCTTAAGATAGCCGGTTCTTTTATCCGTGACCTGGATCAAGAGCCTGCCCACCGCATCCTGGTCCAGGCCATCAGCACCGTCGCCCACACCCTGGGCAAAAAGACCGTTGCCGGGCTTGTGGAGAGCGAAGATGTTTTGAAGGTGCTGCAGGAGCTTGGAGTGGACTGCGGTCAGGGCTATCTCCTGGGCAAACCGGCCCTGTCCCTGCAGGAAGATTTAAGTAGTTTAAGTAGCCTGTCCCCCTTTAAGGAAAAAAGTAGCCTGTCCCCTTTTCCCCCTTTTCCCTAGATCTTGACACGGACTTTGTTAACTTTTTTGTTGACATGGTTTCTGAGGGGTGGTATTATATAAACAGCAACATCTAGATGTCTATACAACAGGGAAGAAACTTCATAGATGGTGACAGTACGAGGAGAAATGCCATGCAGGAGGAAGCGTTGATTGACAAAAATTCCGTCATTCCGATCTACTACCAACTGGCCAAACTCTTCGAAAAACAGATCCGCCGCGGGGAATTGAAGCCCGGAGAAGCCCTCCCGACAGAAATGGAAATTGCCTCACTTTTTGGTATCAGCCGGATGACTGTGCGCAGGGCCATCTCCGAACTTGTCGCAGCAGGTATGGTGTACACCCAGCAGGGCAAGGGAACGTTCGTGGCGAGGCCGAAACTGGACAACATCGTCTTTGAATTAAACAATTTCAACGAAGAAATTAAAAAGCGGGGGTTGAAACTGCAGTCCACAATCCTCGAAGCCAGAATCGTGAAAGCAGACGAGCAGCTCAAGGCCAGGCTGGGAGCAGAACTGGGCAGCAGCAGGTTCCTCTTTTTTCGCATCGTGATCGCGGCGGACGGCGAACGCCTTGCCTACGAAACCAAGTACATTATTTATACCAAACAAAAACCCATCCTCGAGTCCGAATTAAAAGACCCCTCTTTGTCGAATCTCGTCGCCGCCCACAGCGATTGCCTGCCGGTAAGTTCCCAGAAGGTTTTGCAGGCGTCCGTAGCGAATGAAGAAGAAGCATTAATATTAGGAATCAGTCCGAACGCTCCGGTTTTTCTCATCGAGCAAACCATATACGATCTGGAAAAGAGGCCGATCGGATGGGGAAAGTCAATTTACCGGGGTGACCGGTACAAGCTGACCAGTTACGACGGTTGGTATGCAAACGACTGAAAGCCAAAGGTGGTGGAGAGATGGGGGACGACCTGGTTATTGCGATGGCCGACCTGGATGAAGAGAAGACACTTGCGCTGGTGAGTGAAAGAATCAAGTCGGGGACTACCGCCCTGGAAATAGTTGAAAAATGCAAACAGGGTGTCGAAATTGTCGGCCAAAGATACAGCAAAGGGATTTACTATCTTTCCGACCTCATCATGTCAGAGGAGATCTTCCGCGGTGTCATGGAAATTGTTGAACCTTACTTCCCGAAAAACGTCAAGGAAACCGGGATTTCTATCGTAATGGGTACCATTGAAGGAGACATCCATGACCTGGGGAAAAACATCGTGATCTACATCCTGCGTTCGATGGGGTTTCGCGTCTATGATCTGGGCGTGGACGTGCCCCCGGAAAAGTTTATCGCTACCCTGAACCAAACAGGCTCCACAATTTTGGGAGTCTGCGTGCTGCTTACCTTTTGTATTGCTTCCATCAAAAAAGTTGTGAAGCTGCTGGAAGAAGCGGGCATGAGGGACAAGGTCAAAGTAGTCATCGGCGGTTACCCCGTCAATCAGCAGGTAAAGGAGTACACCGGGGCAGACTACTACGCCAACGACGTGGTAAAGGCGATGGAAATCTTTAAAGAAATCGCCTCCGAACAGGAAGCCGGGGCGGCACTGGGTTAACTGCTCATTTGAACGTTCTCCTTACGTTCAGAAGAGGGACAACCTCCCCCGTATCAAGTTCCTTCATTCAATCAGGTTTCTTGTGCGATGAGGTTTTTTGTGCAAAAATGTGACCCAATTTTGGATTTTATTTTT
>DAOURU010000207.1 GCA_030627585.1 Bacillota bacterium | reverse complement strand
GCAAAGGAAGTGGCGCGTTAGAGCAGACTCAAACAACGAACAGAGAAGAGCAGGGAATTAAAAGAGAGGCGGAGCCGCCGGCCCTCGAGGCGCCGGCGGCCGGGGAGCCGCTGGTGATTTCCTATGTGAATGCTCATACCGGAGCGAAAATCAATCTCAAAATTATTCCGGCAAACTCTTTTGAATTTCAACCACCGGAGGTTTTCTCTCCTGCTCTGGTGCCGGAGCAAAAAGACCGGGAAGCAGGAGGTGAGAAGAACATTACGTGGTATGCCCAAAAGGAGGGCCGTCATTTTATCTTAATCTTATCCGGAACCGTACCTCATCAAGAATTAAGAAAGGTGGCCGATTCCATTTATTGAGCCGGCTTAAAACAAAGGGAGCAGTGTAAAGATTTAAAAAAATAACCGGAAGGAGGCTGTTATGAAATGAAAACAAGACTGAAGCTCGGCATGATCCTGCTGCTGACCGTTCTGCTGGTGGGTGGGTCCTTGGCGGGAGGTGTTTTGCTGGGCGATCCCGCCCCGGCGAAAGCCGAGGACCAACAACCCCAAATTGTTGTTTCAGGCACCGGCCGGGTAAATGTGAAGCCCGATCAGGCAAAGGTCAGCCTGGGGGTACTCACGATCGCTCCGACTGCAAAAGAAGCCCAGCGGGAAAATGCCGCCCTTGCCAACAAGATCATCAACGCCCTCGTGAAAGCCGGAGTCTCTAAAAAGCAAATTGAAACCCAGCATTATTCCATCTGGCCCGAATACCACTACCCCAAACCGGAAGAAAAAAAGCCGCCGGCCATTGTTTCCTACCGTGTCAGCAACACTCTTCTGGTAACCCTGGATGATACCGCAAAAGCAGGAACCATCATTGATGCGGCTGTGAAGGCGGGCGCCAACAAGGTAGAGAGTATTCAATTCTTGAAAAAAGATCCAAGTGCCGCAGCGCGGGAAGCCCTGCAAAAGGCCTGCCAGGAGGCCCGGCAAAAGGCGGAGGCGATCGCCCAGGCGATGGGCGTGAAGCTTGCAGGAATCTTATCGGTGCAGGAGAGCGGAGGGAACAGCTACCCTCCCCTCATCAGGGAGGCAAAAATGATCGAGGGAGGGGGTGCCGCCCCGACCCCTATTCAACCGGGTGAACTCCAGGTGAATGCCGGCGTCACCGTCGTCTTCCGCATCAAGTAAAAAAGGGGGCCCTGTCCTTGTTGAAGCCCCCGGTGACACGGGCAGCAACACGGCAGGGCTTTTTTGTTTGCGATCAAAATTGGGATTTAAAGGGTTAGGGTTCCCGTCGGTACCTTGAGAAGTTTCAGGATATGCTCCTCATCGCCGGTCAGCGCATTTATATAAACCAGAAAAATATCGTCATTCAATTTTGTCTTAAACTCGTAGGTTAAAACTTCGTGCAGGCCGGAGGTGGGAACGACCGCCAAACGCTCCGCCAGCACCTTCACCCGCGGGCTTAAACTCTCCCGCGCCTGCTCCAGTGTGAGGCGGGGCGCGGGGAGGTTCCGCCGTTGGTGAGAAGTAAGGTAGCCAAACGCCTCGTATCCCAAAATCTGCCCGTTGTCCAGCGCTACCTGGACTTTAACGAGATCCGGGTAAATTACCACTCCGTCCTGCTGGGAGACGAAAGAGGCGGTTAAGATATTCCTCTCCCGCAAGGTGTATGTCGGAACCACATCGGCAAGGCCGCGCGAGGCTAAAAATTCCCGGGCGCGGGCCAGCGCCTCGTCATCTTTAAGTTTTGCCCGTGCAACGGAGCGCGGGTTAATCATGTAAACGATGTGGCCCCCCTTTTTGCTCACATCCACAGAAATGATCTCCCAGGGTTTTTCTCCAACCTGGAACTCTACGCTGTAGGCGGGAATTTTCCCGCGGATCTGGCCGGCTATGCGAACTTCCCGGACGCGCTTCCCTCCCAGGTCAAGAAAGCGGCGGGCGACGTCTTTTGCCTGCTCTGCAGTGATCACTTTTCCCGTAAGGCCGCGGGGGTTCATCCGCTCAATATGGTCCGAAAATGGGCCGTCGTAGACCAATACGGGGAGTTCCTGGAGTTGGCTGTCTACCCGGCGGAAACTCCGGTCGGCAGACGCGACAGGACCCCGCGTAAGGAGCCGGCTCAGGCCGCTTTTTGCCTCCGTCCAGCGAAATGTGCCGGCAGCCGCTTCCCGCTCGATTGAGGCCAGCTCCCTGGTAAGGGTCTTGGCCTTCCCGTACAACTGCTCCATCGTCTGCCAATCCTTTTCCGTAAGCGGTTCGGTACCGTTGCGCTTTGCAAGGGAGTAGGCATAATCCCCTGCCTGCGTTAAGAACCGCGCCGTTCCGGCAATCACATTATGGGAAACCGGAAGCTGGCTCAGGTTTTCCTGCGCAGAATTGGCATTATACCAGAGGTCGGAAAAGATCGTGTCCATCTGTTCCGGAGAGGCGCTGACAAGCCCCTTCGATAAAAGAACCTCGACGTTTTTTGTCCTTTGCAGGCATTCGTAAAAAGCGCGCTTGTATTTATTTTGCAGCAATGTTTCCGCCTGGCGCCGGGCGCGCAACTGGCCGATTCCCCATAAAGCCGTTGCCCCCCAAAAAACCGCCAGCGCTACGATCGCTGCATTTCTGCGTGTCCACTCCATCCTGTGCCCTCCTTAGCTATCTTGCAAAAATGTGACGTCCGATTTGTGTAATAATACTTCTTGTCCAAATCCAGGGGCTAACCGGTTTTGCCGGGTTCCAGAAGTACAGGGCGCCGTAAGTGGGATCCCAGCCGCCCAGCGCCGCCGCCGCCGCTCGAATTGATTCAAGGGAGGGGGGGCGCCACCAAATTACCCCGTTGGCAACAGATTCAAAGGCAAGGGGCTGAAAAATAACACCTGCCAGGGTATTAGGAAAAGAGCTGCTCCGCATCCGGTTGAGGAGGACGGCGCCAACCGCTACCTTGCCAAGAAAAGGCTCTGCTCCCGCCTCGCCTTGAATAAGGCGCGATAAAAGCCACAAGTTGTCCCAGTATGACTCCGGAGAAGCCTCGGCAACCTGGATCTTTCCCGCGCCCCAACCCTCAAAAGAAGGGGGATAAAGGGATTGAAGAATGTCCGGGTTGAACAAAGAGAAGCTAAAAAGCGCGGTGAGAACAAAAAGCGCGACCCGCAGCCGGCCCAAGATTTTAGGTGAACTCATCCCAAAACCTCCTAACTTGAAATAACTTGAAAGCACTGTCAACATCCTTTAGTCTACGAAAAATCCTCCTTTTTTATACTTTTCTATTGGGCGCTTGCAAAACTACCAATCCTTGAAAAAATCAAAAGAGCCCTTATTCATTATCACGGCTCTTCAATTAACAG